>CAYSXM010000582.1:0-3677 GCA_964434905.1 uncultured Pirellulales bacterium
CCCCGCGCTGGAAGCTGGGGTTGCGCGGGATTCAGATCGAGGCCAAAGAAGATGTGCATGCACGCATCGGCCGTTCGCCCGACTGCGGCGATGCGCTGGTGCTGGCGGCGCTGCCGGCGCAGCGGGTGACCTACGGGCCGGATCTGTGGGGATGATTCTTCGGGTAATGTTCTGTTATGGGACGGGGAGGTGAAGCCGTGGATTGGGGGAACTGGCTGTGGGGCAGCCGCATGACGGCGGAGGAACAGGCCCGCCAGCGGCGCTATCAGAAGGCCTGGGAGGCCTACTTTGGGAACCAGCCCAAGCCGCTGACGGTGAAGCCGGGGAGGCCCGACGACAACGTGCGGCTGACGATCATTTGATCCAACATGCGATCGGCGCGTAAGCGGCGCATCTTGACTACCCAGTCGATGGCGGCGCCGCGTCCACCCAGCCGGGGCTTGCCGGCCGTGTCGCTGGTAACCGGCTCGACGCCCAGATAAACGTCGCGCGCCAATCGGCGGTTGAGCCGCACCTCGTCATCACACGCGCGGCGGCGGGCCTCGACCGTGCCATAGTCCAGGAAGTCGAACCGTACCGGCTTCTTGAGCTTGTAGGCATGGCGATCGGTGAGAAACACCCAAGAGATGTGCGTTTCACACACGGTGACCTGGCTAGGGCGCTCCGCGTAGCTGCGCGGATCGGATAGCATTTCGACCAGCTCCGCCGGTGGCATGGCAAACGCCTCCGGGTGTAGTGCGCCACTCGAGCAACCACGTGCTCTCCAAGCGTCGCCGCCGTCGGCCTGACCCATCCGTTTTGCAAAACCCGTGCCGCCCCGCGAGTTTTCAGTTTGGACGGGTCAAAACCACAATTTCTTTCTGCCCGCGCCCCCAGGGCGAGCGAATCAGCACAGGGACTCCATGTTCGCACCGCGCGCCACGCCAGGATTCAACAGTGCACTTTCGAGTTCAGAATTGCCGTTCTGGTGCTGTCCGAGCAACTAGTCGCACGGGTTTTTACGGCGTGGAGTGCCAGATAAACGCTGCCTCGACGGCCGAGTGATCGGATAGTGCGCCCACCTGGTCGTCGAGAAACCGGTTCACTTTCGCACATTGCGGTTCGAGCCGTGGTGGTCCGGCCGGGTTGGAAAGAAAAATGTAGTCGATCCGGTCGCCGCCGTCCGCGGCTTCCTGGTCATTGGTTCCCGCGGGCCCCTGCCCTGCCGCGGTCCAGAGATCCACCAGCGGTACCCCAGGCCGTGCGGCCTGATACACCTCGAACATGTCGTGGTAGGCCGACTGTGGGTCGGCCAAGTCCTCGGTGTTGCCGTGTGTGTTCATGTCGCCAGTGATCAGCACCGGATGATCGGCCGAGGTATGCTGGCGCACAAACTCGGCCAGCTCGCGATATTGAGTCGGTCGCAGCGCGTCTTCCCTGGCCTCGAGATGGGTTACGAACACGTCGATGTAATCATGAGGCGCACCCTTGGCGCGCGCCAATCGAGCATGCAGCACCCCCTTGGCGGCAAACCCGTCGGCCATGACGCCGTATTTCTGGGGACTGCTGGCCACCGTATAGATGTGCTCGTTCGTTTCCACTAAGGGAAGCCGGGCTGCAATCGCCACGCCGCCCATGAAACGCTGGTCATTCGGTTTGCTGATGGCCACCCCCTGGTACGCTTCGCCCCAGGCCTCGCGCAACCCCGCCAGCAGCCGTTCGCGATGTTGATGTTCAAACACCTCTTGTAAGCACACGATATCGAAACGTGCCAGTTGCCGACCCAATTCCAGAGCGCGGTAAGCGGGTTGTTTCCGCTTATTGGCAATCTGAGCCACACCCGGCAAGAACTGCACATTGTAGCTGATTACCGCCAGATCGCGCGGTTCGTCGGCCACAGCCGGCTGGCCAGCCAGGCTGCACGTGAGTGCGCAGAACCATCCGACCCGCAGGCCGCGCGCCACCATTGCCGACGATCGTACGCTGCTTGCCAGTTTGACCTGCATGGGTGACCTCGTGTGGTTGTCGAATGCTTCCATGGGCTGCTACACCACGCGCAGCCGTTCATGTTCCAGCCGCGCGACCAAGAACGCGATGGCGGCGGGCGCCATTCGGCCATAGTAGTCGAAGCTGTGCCCGCCCCCGGTGGTTTCTAAGTCGATCTCGTGCGGCACGCCGAGCGCGGCCAGTTTGGAACGCAGTTTTTCAGCACTGTCCCACCACCGCGGATCGGCCGGATCGCAGCAAAACCAGATATTGCGCGGATAGTTGAGGGGGTGAATGTGCAAGGTCGCGGTGTCCTGCCGCGCCGCTTCTTCATCGCCGTGGTACATCTCCCAGAGCGTTTCGTCTCCCTCGCGCAGCCTGGTTTGGTAGTCGATCGCCGGGCTAATCGCCACGGTCACCGGAAACAGGTTGGGGTGCTTGAACGCGATGCGCAGCGCCCCCTGCCCTCCCATGCTGGTTCCCAGCAACGCCACGCGCGGCGGACGTACCTGCCACTGCGTCTCTAGGTGAGCTAGAACGTTATCGACCACGTGACGCTCGGCAGTCATCCGCGCATCGAATTCGGCGCAGATCCGGTCGGTCCACCAACTGCGCGCCGTGTGCGGTGCCAGCACTCGCAATCCGTGCCGGGAAAACTCGCTCGTGAAGGCCGGTTGGTCCACCAGCCGATTCAAGTGAACACCGTGTAGATAGACCACGGTGAATCCGTGCGGATGCGGCGCGGCGGGCTCAAACCAATCGCACCGATGGCCGCCAATATCGAGCGTGCTCCACTGGCCGCCGGCAGTCACGGGGTGCGATCCTGGCGCTGTTCCACGGGCCATGCTGCCCTGCGCCACTGGCCATGGTCGGGCCTGGGATGGTTCCATAGTGATCGCCAGGGGCGATGAGGCCAGATCGCCACGCTGCGGGCCGCGAGACGTCGGTTGCCAGGCTTATACCAGTTCATGAATTACTCGGGCGTGTTCACTGAGCAAGCGCACGGGCCGATCGGACCTGTCGCGCACGAACTGTGCATGATCCAGACCCAGGTTGTGGTACACCGTGGCCAGCACATCTTGATAATGGATCGGGCGATCGGCGGCCGAGTCGGCCAGCTTGTCGGTCGACCCTACCACCTGGCCCACGCGCATGCCCCCGCCGGCCAGGATCGCCGAATTGACTCGCGCCCAATGGTCGCGCCCGGCCTGTGCGTTGA
Source organism: uncultured Pirellulales bacterium (assembly GCA_964434905.1). GTDB lineage: Bacteria > Planctomycetota > Planctomycetia > Pirellulales > CAYNRE01 > CAYSXM01. The sequence continues at coordinate 3,185 of CAYSXM010000582.1, forward strand.
TCTTGGGGGTGCGTCCGAACTCGCCCCACACGACCAGCGAGACATCGCGGTCGAGGCCCCGCTCGTACAGGTCGTTTACCAACGCCGAGATGCCGGTATCGAACGCGGGCAGTCTCTCGCGCAGCGCGCCGAAGTTGTTGCCGTGGGTATCCCAAAACCCGAAGGCCACGGTCACGCAGCGTGCTCCGGCTTCGACCAGCCGGCGGGCGATCAACAATTGGTCGTTCCACTGGGGTGCGCCATCGCCCTGGGGTTGGCTCGATCCGCGGCCGAAGCGGTCGCGAACTTTCTGGTCTTCTTTCTCGACATCGAGTGCTTCGACCAGTTTGTTCGAGGTGAGCACGTCGAAGGCTCGCCGGTAACTCGTGTCGACGGCCGTTATCTCCTGCGAATCGACGGCGCGCCGAAATTCGTCGACCGACTCTAGCAGTTGGCGCCTGCCGCTTAGTCGAATCGTCGCGGCGTCGCGCAGCCGCATATTGGCCAGATCCTC
>CAYSXM010000583.1:0-3667 GCA_964434905.1 uncultured Pirellulales bacterium
GGTTTATATGTCGCCCGAGCAAGCCCGCGGCCAATCGCACCAGGCCGACGCCCGGAGCGACGTCTACTCCCTGGGCGTGGTGCTGTTCGAGATGCTGACCGGCGAGCTGCCGTTTCGCGGAAGCCCGCGAATGGTGCTCGAACAGGTGTTGCACCACGATCCTCCCAGTCTTCGCTCGTTCAATCCGCAAGTGCCGCGAGATCTGGAAACGATCTGCTTGAAGTGCCTGGAAAAACCTCCGGCGGCACGCTATGCCTCGGCCGAGGCCTTGGCCGTTGACTTGGCGTGTTTCCGTCGCCGCGAGCGCATTCTGGCGCGCCCCGTTGGCCGAGGGCGCAAGCTGGCGCGTTGGACCCGCCGACACCCGGTATTGGCCAATTTGGGCGTGCTGGTGACCACGCTGGCCATCGTTGGGCCACTGCTTGCCTGGCACCAGGCTCGGTTGGTGTGGCGCGAGTCGCAAGCGAGGTCGCGCGGCGATCGCTATCTGTACGTAGCGCACATGAACAACGTGCAAGATGCTTGCGAGACGGGCGACTATCGCCGCGCGGTCGACTTGTTGAACCAGCACCGGCCTCCGCCCGGAGGACACGACTTGCGCGGTTTCGAGTGGTACTATTGGTGGGACGTTTGTCATCGTGGGCTCGTGGGAGAGATATCCAGCGGCGAGCGCATTCGCGCCCTGGCCGTTTCGCCCGATGGCAAGTGGCTGGCGTTTGGCGGTGCTGGGCAACAGATCACCCTTTGGGATCGCGCTCGCGGCAAGGCCAAATTCTACTTGGCTGGCCATTCTCAAAGCGTCAGCGGGCTCGATTTTTCCCCCGACGGCCGCTGGCTGGCGTCAGGCTCCGCCGACCAGTCATGGCGACTGTGGAACACCGCGACGGGCAACTGCGCCGATGCCGTGGTCGACCTTCCGGCCGGCGTTCGCGGCGTGGCGTTTTCGCGCGATGGACAGCAAGTTGCCGCGGCGCTCGACGACGGCACCGCGCAGGTGTGGAATTTGTCTATCGAGAGCACTTCCTCGACGGCGCGCGCTGGCGTGGTGCAACCTGCTAGCCGGGTGCTCGATGTGCAGCCTGCCGGTGCGCCCGACGAGGCGTCGCAGTGCTATTGCCTGGCCTGGAACGCGTCGGGCACGCATTTGGCCACCGGTTCCGGAGGGCCCGCGAACTGGAGTCGTGGAGAAATGCAGTGGTGGAATTTGGCCACAGGCGTCTGCGAAGCGCGTGTGCCCACGGCGCGCCCCTGCGACTTTCTGGCCTGTGCCGGCCCACAGGACTTGCTTGCCCTGCGCGTGGCCTATGGCAGCTTTTCGCTGTGGAACCCGGCCACCGGCGCCGTCGAGCACACGCTAAGTTGTCCAGCGGGCGAAGTGTTCAGTCCGACGTTCTCGCCCGACGGCTCCCACCTGGCCGCGTCGAGCGATCGCGGTAGATTGTGGTGCTGGAGCGTGGAGACAGGCCAAATCACTAGCTCTGGGCCCGGTCACTCAGGCTACGTCGCGGGTTTGGCCTATGCATGGCCGGACAGGTTGTTGGTCTCGGCTGGTCAAGATGGCAAGGTCAGGTGGTGGCGCGATGTGCCGCAGTCGGCCGATCTGCCAGCACCGCAACATGTCGAGGGGATCGTCTCGTTGGCGTTCGCGCCGGACAGCTCGCGCATCTGTTCGTGTAGCCGCTCAGGTGAAATTCGAATTTGGAATACGGACGATGGGCAGTTGGCGGAGACATTGCCAGAAACAACCGGCGGCGCTAGCCCCTTGGCCGTGTCGCCCGACGGACGCACTCTGGCACACTTGACGACGAAGCACACCGTTGGGCTGTGGAACCTGGAAGAGCACAGGGACCAAGACACGCTGGCCCCCCACCGCGATCCGGTATTCTGCCTGAGCTACTCGCTCGACGGCCGCTATTTGGGTGTCGGCGGCGGCATTCCGCAAACGTTGTGGCCGGGGGAACCGACCGATCTGCGGCTGTGGCCGACCGATCGTCGGCGGCCTCCGCGCGCGCTGGCAGGGAACCGGCGACTGGTGCGCTGCCTGGCCTTCAGTCCCGATGGTCAAACACTGGCCACGGGCGGGTTCGACCGCTTGGTGATGTTGTGGAACGTAGCCACCGGCGCCAAGCGAGCCACGATCGATACACACGGTATCTACAACGTGGTCTGTCTGGCATTTTCGCCCGACGGCCGCACCTTGGCCTTTGGCACGCACGACGGTTCGTTGTGGTTGGCCAACCCACACGGCACGGCACCACCGCGACAAATTGTGGGCCAAGACGGGCAAGTGTGGGCCGTGACCTATTCTCCGGACGGTAAGTCCTTGGCGGCTGCCTTTGGGCAGCAAGTGCTCGGCGCTGGCGAAACCGGAACGATAAAGCTTTGGGACACCACGACCTGGGAGCTCAAACTGTCGTTGTCCTCAGTCGGCAGCCTGGCATATGCCTTGTTGTTTTCTCCCGATGGCCAGATTCTGGCAGGCGGTCTTACCGATGGCGTGCTACGACTTTGGCGCGGCCCACGCATGGCCTTCGGCGCCGAGTTTATGCCGTCGATCGATTTGCAGTCGCCAGATGCCGGCGATGCCACGGCCAGACGCTGACTAGCCGCCGAGCAATTAATCGGGGTCGCTGCACCGCCGTGGAATTGGCACTGGGCCGTTGTGACACGGCGTGTGACGAATCCGCACATGCCTTGTACCCCGTGTCGCCGTGTGGCGCTCGCGCCGCCCCCTGCCAATTGCGTAGTTCAGCGCTTGCGTTACCGCTCTGCAACAGTGCGATACGATTGGCACACCGCGTGCGAGAGGTGGCCCACGGGGTCCGGCACGTAGGACGAATCGTGAGGCGAGCGCCGCGAGTTCCTGGCCCCGACGGCAGTTCGGCGGTTTCGGTCCCTGGTCTTCAGTGGTCGGTGCGGAAGAAGCATCGTCGCGACCGATCGCTGCTAGGCGGTCTGGGATGCTCCTGGCTCGGTGCTCACAGCCGACCGGTCTCCATCCTGCTTCTCGGCTCAACGGAAGTGCCACCCTTTATGTCTCGCACGATGGCTACGATCGACGCGAACGAAGCGGTCGCGCGGGTCGCGCATCGACTGGCCGAGGTGATCGCCATCTATCCGATCACGCCTTCCTCGGCGATGGGGGAAGCAGCCGACCAATGGTCGGCTCAGGGGCGCACCAACCTGTGGGGAAGCGTGCCTCGAGTGGTGGAAATGCAAAGCGAGGCGGGAGCCGCAGGCGTTGTTCACGGCGCGCTCTTGGCCGGATCGCTGGCAACCACCTTCACCGCTTCGCAAGGGTTGCTACTGATGCTGCCCAATATGTACAAGATTGCCGGCGAACTTTCTCCGGCGGTAATTCACGTGGCCGCCCGCGCGGTCGCTGCGCAGGGGTTGTCGATTTTCGGCGATCATAGCGACGTGATGGCCGTGCGGGCCACGGGCTGGGCACTGTTGTCGGCGGCCAATGTGCAAGAGGCACACGACTTCGCCCTGGTGGCGCAAGCGGCTGCGCTCGACAGCCGGGTGCCGTGCCTGCACTTTTTCGATGGGTTTCGCACCTCGCACGAAATCTCCAAGATCGAATTGCTCGAGGATGCCGACTGCGAGGCGCTCATTGACCCACAACGCATCGTCGAGCACCGTGGTCGTTCGCTGTCGCCCGATC
>CAYSXM010000584.1:0-3648 GCA_964434905.1 uncultured Pirellulales bacterium
CCGACTTGTCGGTCACCGCGGCCAGGTCGGGCGGCAGGTTGTCGAACCCGGTGGCGCTCAGGCGCTGTGCGAACACTCCGGCGTTGTCGCCCGCCCCCGAACCGCTCCATACCGCCAGGCCATCGCCGTTGTTGGCCAAGGCGATCGAGGAAAAACGTTGGCCGCCGGCCACGGTCGAGTTCACGCGCAGGTTGCCTCCATCGCGTGCGCCATTAGCATCGAAGTACTGCGCCTGCACGTCCCATCCGCCCGACTCGGCCGAGAGTGTGCTCCAACTGACCACCACCCGGCCGCTGTCGGCGATGGCCACCTTGGCATAGCGTTGTTCGCCGGCGCTGGTGGTGTTGACCTGGATCTCGTTGCCTTGGGGAATGCCAGCCGCGTTGAAGAACTGTGCGTACACACCGGCTCCCTCGGTGTCGCTGCCTTGGCCTTCCCACACCACGACAAACCGGCCGTCGGCAGCCATCGCCACCTGCGGCGCGCCCTGGTCGCCCGCCACGGTCGTATTGACCTTGAACTCCGCAATCAGCGGATTGCCGTTGGCATCGAACCGGCGTGCAAACACGCCCAGCCCGCTGCCGTCTTGCAGCGAGGTGGTATACGCCACCACGAAGCCGCCGTTGTCAGACATGCTGATGCTAGGTTGCGATTGCGGCCGGTCGGTGAATGTGTTGACCCGCACTTCGCCTGACAGCGGCGACCCGGTCGCGGAAAAGCGGCGGAAAAATACACCGTCGGCGTCGTCGGGGCCGTTGCCACTCCAAACAGCCACGAAACTGCCGTCGGCCCGCAGTGCCACGCTCGGTTCGGCTTGTTTGCCCGTGGTCGTGGCATTCAGCAAGATTTCATTGCCCAGCGGATTGCCGTCGATGTCGAACCGGCGCGCAAAGGCTCCGTCGCGATCGCCCAGCCCGCGGCCGCTCCAGGCCACGAGCGAAAGGCCGTCGTCGTTCGACGCAGCCGAGGACAATTCCTGCAGGCCGTGCGCCGTGCTGTTCACGCGCACCGGCGCGCCCAGCGCGGTGCCGTCGCCCGCATAGCGCTGCATGAAAATGCCGGCGTCGTCGCCGTTGCCGCGCCCGCCATAGGTCAGCACGAATTCGTTTTCGGTGTTGGTCACCAGACCTTGCGATCCGGAAAACGTCTGCTGGTTGCCCGAGATGTAGTCGTTGACTCGGAATTCGTCCCCTTGGAGTGTGGCGGTCAACAATAACCGCGCTTCCAGCGGCTCGGAACCCAGTATCCGACGCGTACCGCGAGACGCGCTATACCATCGAGACCGTCGGGCGATGCGACTCATGCTGACAATTCCTCTGGTGACGGCGTTCAAGACCACGGCGTTCAAAACCACGGTGCCGCGGAGCGAGTTGGTTCTGGTCGAGCGGTTGGCGACAATTCCCGGGGCGACCACCGCGCCACACACTCGATTGCCGAACCGCGCTCGTGCGAAGCTCACTATCTGGGGACCGCCGGAATGTTCCGGCGCCGGGGAAACCGCGACGCCTAAGCGGTGCATCACGCGCGTTGGCAAATCCGGCCGGCGCGGCCGAGAAGCCCTGATCGATGGGTGACCACCCGCGCCAGGCGCGCGGATTTGTCGGCGATCAGCGGAGGATGAACTCAGGCAGACCGGCCCCTCGACGCGGGTTCCGTTGACCGCGCCGCGAGCCAGTTGCCGCGAAAACCCGACTTCTCAGTTCCACGTGCCGTGCAGCCAGCGCGGTAAGCCGAGCTGGCAAGCCCACCAAATCACGACGTGCCGCACCGAGGCGACTCCGTCAGTTCAGGGTAATCGGGCAGAGTTTGCCGGGCAACGAAAATCTGATGCCCGTTCGGGTTGCGCCGTTTGGATCGGAAAACGGACCTAGGCAATTGGCGGCGCAATCGGGGGCGGGAATTTGGCAATTTGTAGCGGCTAGCCGGCAGTTTTCGGTCCCCTGAATCGGGCGCCCCGCGAGGCTGCATGGCACCAAACCGAGTAAGGATCGTCAGGCGATTGCTGGCCAATCTGCTTGACCATGGGGCGCGGTCGAATCCGGGAGCATCCCGATGCAACCATCCGGTTGACGCTTTCGATACAGGTTAACAAGTCGCGGCTCCGAATAGGCATGGGGCGCCTGTTCCTTGCGTTTTTCCCATCAATCGGGCTGTGCCGAGTCTCCGATAGGAAACGCAGGCGAATAGCGCGAACGGACGAGGCGGTCGTAGCGCGCGTGCGACTTGTGCCAGTGAATTGGGGGGGGTAGCTCCCGTCCCCAGCGCCGCGCCGGATGCGCGACGAGAACCGTTTAATCTACCCTTGGAGTTCGTCTCATGCGTATGTCACTTCTGGCAATGGCCTTGGCCGTGCTGGGGTTCATTCCCAGCGGCTGGGCACATGCCGAAAACCAAACCGCCGCGGCACCACGGCAACCCGTCCGAGCAACCCGCACCGCTTATGAGTACGACCGGTACTATGCCGAGTCGGAAGACGCGGCTGCTGAAGACACGGCCGAGGCCACGGCCGATCACCCGGAAACGGCCGCTGGCTGCACCGACTCTTGCTGCGACAGTTGCGCAGGAGCGTGCGACGATGGCTGCGATGCCTGCGGCAGTTGCTCGCACAACTTCGGCGGCTGCGGCAACGGCTGCTGTGGATGTGGCTGCGGAGCAGCGGGTGGCGGCGGCGGTGGCGACGAGGACCCTCAGCGGCTGCTGGGCGGGTTCACTCCGCTGGGCGCGAAATTCTATGGTTGGGCCAGCCAAGGCATGGTCTGGAACTGGGATAGCCCGGCCGACCGCTTCAACGGCCCCATGACGTGGCCCGATCGCGCCAACGAATGGAACCTGTACGAGTCGTACATGATCGCCGAGCGGACCACCGACACCGGCGGTTACGGCTTCGACATGGGCTTCCGTGCCGACGCGCTGTATGGCACCAACTCGCGGTTCACCACCTCGGCCGGGTTGGAAGATCGGATCAACAAGAGCCAGGCATTCTATGGTCTGGCGCTGCCCAATCTGTACGGCGAAGTGGCCTTGAACAAGCTCAAGGTAAAAGTGGGCCACTTCACCTCGCCGGTCGGCTACTTTGCGGTCGGTACGAATTACAACTTCTTCAACGTGCTGCCGTACACCTATCAGTACGGCGAGCCGTTCACCCATACCGGCTTCTTGGCCTCGCACGCACTGACAGACAAGGTGACCGTGTCGGGCGGCATGACCCGCGGCTGGGACAACTCGGGCGATTTCAACCCGCACCTGGGTGCCTTGGGCATGATCTCCTTGGTCGGGCCCCAGGATGGCACGACGACCTATTTCGGTCACTGGAGCCAGGAGCCGAATTTTTCCGCCCCCCAAGCCAACGGGAATCTGAACTTCAGCCCTCGCTGGATCCAGTCGCTGGTCTGGTCGCGTCAGATGAACGAACGGCTGCAGTACGTGTTTCAAAGCGATTTTGGCGTGCAGTCGGCCGCCCTGGCCAACGGCCGCATGGCGCACTGGTACGGTGTGAACCAGTACTTTTTCCTCTCCACCTGCAACCCCAACGTGCAGTGGGGCTTGAACTGCGAGTGGTTCCGGGATGAAGACGGCTTCCGCGTGGGCGGGTTCCTGCCCAACTTCCCCAACAACACCAACGGTGGGCCGACCCTGACGCGCGGCCTG
>CAYSXM010000585.1:0-3647 GCA_964434905.1 uncultured Pirellulales bacterium
GGGCTACGACCTGTGCGCCGCGCTCCGTCAGGACGGCGCGCTGGCCAATTCAGGGTGTGCGGCCATGTCGCCGTGGTTCAAATCGGAACCCAAGGCAGAGTGCGCGCCCAAGCTGGTCGCTCCGTGTGGGCCGTGCCACGGTTATCACGCAACCTGCTGGCGAACTTGGTCACATCTGTGCCAGCAACCATGCTGTGCGGATCAAGGCGCAGACGAGACGACGGTTGATGTCACCGGCGGAGAGGCCGTTCAGCCCCCCGATGCCGCTACGTTGCCCCTGGCTGTGCCCGGTGAAACACCACAGCCCACGAACCCCACCGGCCAGGACCCAGGCAGCGACTTGCCCGCCGCCGCGCCACCGGCCACTGGGTCGCCGTTCGACCCGGCCTACGACCTGCCCGAACCGTCGCCCACGCCCACGGGTCCACCTAGCCTGCCACTGCTCGACGAAGCTCCGCAGGATCTGGCGCCGGCCACCGAAGAAACGCCGGTCCCCGCCGTGCCCCAGGGTGCGTATTCCGCGCCACCCCTGCCTGGCGAATCTCTGGGTGCTGGTGCACCTCGCAATGCAAACGGCAACGCGACCGGTTTACCCTCGCTAAGGTACCGCGTGACTCGCTTGCCCAGCGTTTCTGGCGGCCATGCCTCGGGGGTCGTTAAAACATCGGCAGTCGCGGTCGCCAAGATGGAATTGGCTCCACGGCCACCGCGATACACCTCGGATGCGCGCCGTGTTCCGCCCCCCTGGCGCTGATGCCAACCGCCCGTCGAAAAACCGACCACAAGGGTGCCAGCAGCCCGGTATAGAATTCGACGGGCTGTGAGCCCAAGTTGGCGCAGCGCGGCGCCGTAGGGCCAGCGATCTGCACTTCATCTTTTGCTTCGCTGAAGCGTGGCATTGCAGGCCACAAAGACCTGGCAAAGAAACGCCGATTCTCCGCACTGTCGCGACCGACAGTTCGTGTGGCTGTGTCGATCGGACCGGAAATCCGCGCCCACCTGTCCGAATAGGGGGGGCGGTCGCTATCGGCAGTTTGTAGCCAACCGGCAGGCGTCGAAATCCGCTGAGGAAAGTCGCCCCCGAACCCGCAAGGGTTTGGGGCAAACAAATTCTAGTGCAGCGGGAGTTGCCTCGGATTCGCCAAAGGACGACGGACGCTGCACAAATCGAGCAGTTTATCGCGTTTGGCATGCTTGGTGGCGGCCAACTCGCATGGCAGCGCTGACGACCCGGGGCGTTCGACCGGCTGGCAGGTGGTACCTCGAATTTCCCTTCCGGAACAGTCTGCGATGGTGCCGCCTCGCGCGACGGCTATGGCTGGTGGTGGTCGGCTGCGTGCCGATTCGTGGACCTAATCAACCACACTGCCTATCATGGACGTGCAGAGCTCCGAGCGAGCAACGGAACCTCGCTCGCCCCTAAGCAATAGGCACCGGGCCAAGGTCAAGTTGAACGGGTCGCCCCCCAGGGGTTGCGCTGTCACGGTGCTTTTTTGCCCGCCCCCTTTTGCGGTTTCGCGCTGGGCAAGGCCGGATGATCGAGATTCAGCACGCCCGCACACAAAAGGTGTTGTTGCGCCTCGATGGTGAGTCGCTCGAACGTGCATCGTTACGCGGCGCACGCTTGGCGGGCGCCAATTTGCAAACGGCCCACTTGACCAAGGCCATGCTCGATCGAGCGTGCCTCGACGACGCGGACTTGGAGCGTGCGGACCTGCATTTGGCAACCTTGGTTGGTGGCCGCTTGCGGCGTGCGAAGCTGGTGCAGGTCGACTTCCAAGGAGCCGATCTCTCGCGAGCGCGTATGTGCGGCGCCGACCTTACCGGTGCGCGGTTGATGCATGCAGTGCTAGAACGGGCCGACCTGGACAATGCACGCCTGCCACAGGCCGACCTTTCAGCTTGTCGGATGGTGGGCGCGCGACTACGCCGTGCCGATCTGACCGGAGCCCTGCTGCGCGGAGCAGATCTTTCTCGCTCGGTTCTGGAGGACGCCCTGCTGGCTCAGGCTGATCTTACGGAAGCAATTCTGACCGATACGCAATTGGCGGGCGCCCGGCTCGATGGTGCCAAACTCATCGCGGTACAAGCCGAGGGAGTAAGTTTCGCCGCGCGTCGCAGGCTTTTTCCTTGGCGCGCTCTTCCCCCTGTTTCAGCGCGGGGAGCCGATTTCGCGCGTGCCCGAATGCGTGGCGCCAACCTGCGTGGCGTCAATCTGCAAGACGCGCGTTTCGAGGCAGCCGATTTGCGCCAGGCCGATCTGCGCGCGGTCGACTTGGCGCGCGCCAGTTTTCGCGGGGCCGACTTGCGTGGAACCAACCTGCTAGGTGCGCTCCATCTGGGCAGCGCACAATTGCAAGACGCGGTCTACGACCGAAACACGTTGTGGTTGGGTTGGTTCGACCCCCGCGACCGTGGCGCAAAACTGCAAAGCTAACTGTGCGCGATCTGCCGCCTGGGAGGTCGACATCGGTTGCGGAGACCCGCAAGAATCGGGTTGTTCCGGATGTGACGAGCAGAGGCTAGCGGACCGGTCAGGTGTTTTTTACGACTGCGTCGAGATCGTTTTTGGCCGACCGAGCGATAGTCTACGCATGTCGTAAACGATGTAAAACAAACGGTTTACGATGCGATTCGAAGTGCGATTCAAACCAGTTAGTGGCCTGGTAAACTGTCCTTTTCAGGCGATGTTTTCCGACTTTGGTCATCGGATTCTTACCATTGCGGAACGCCGTGATCGATTACAATGAAAACCCGTTACTGCCCATCCGACCATGCCGGCCAATGGACATGTGGATCATAGCCGAACAGGTCATCATCCCTCCAAGATGGAGGAACGGAGCACCCCCGTTCGAGGCGTAGAAACGCCGCCTGGTTCGACGGAGCGCACAGGGTCGCTCTGAAATCACGCTGCGAATGTCTACGAAGCGCGTAGTCCACGCCTGGTGGCCGAGAGGTCGGCCGGTGTGAGTGGAATCGTTCGCACGCCAAAGCCAGGTGTTTTCGACACCAGGCTTCGTTGCTCGATCGAGGTGCCCAACGATGGGCCGACCGGCATAGACGCCGGGTTGAAGGTGGGTTGGTGCCGAGGGCAGGGTGGAGCGGATTCGCTTGCGGGCGATTCCACGACGCCCGGTATGGCACGCCATCCGTAGGGACACAACGAGGGAATTGCGGATTGGCGTTGCGCGGCACTGGCCGGGGCAACGAGGAATCGGCGCGCCGACTCGAAATCGAGGCGGTGCAACCGACGGGAACGGAGTGCGCGCGGAGGGCCCGACTGGCGGGCCACTGTGCGGGGCGGTGGCAGGCAATTTCGCTTGGCACACGATTACCTTACCTGCAGAAAAGCTGGTCCCAAGAACACGATGGCAGACGCAACTTTGACTTCGACGCTGGTCACTAGCCCCGCTTCGGATGGCGTGGAAGTTTGGCAAGGTAGCCGAAGTCTGGTTCCGGGGCGTGGACCGTTCGGGTCTCCGACGCCCTGGCAGGACGAATCTGGGGAGGGATCGTTGTCGATCGGCAGCTTGCTGGCGGCCGTGCGCCGCTGGTGGCGGGTGACGCTCCCCCTGGGGCTGCTCTTGGGTGGGCTGGCCGGGGGCTATGTGTGGTATGCCTTTGAGCCGGTGTATCGGGCCGTCGCC
>CAYSXM010000586.1:0-3634 GCA_964434905.1 uncultured Pirellulales bacterium
CCACGACATCGTCCGCGCCGTGTCCCCCGTGCCTGCGTCCGCGGTCGTCGCCGGCATTGTGGTTGGCCGGATCGTCGGCACCGCCCCTGCGTTGGGACTTCGTGGCCAGATCGGCAAAAACGGTGTCGTGCGCCGAGGCACGTTGCGCGTCGGAGCGCGACGCCCAGACATCCACTTGTTCAACATGCGAACTACTAGCAACGAACGCCGGCGCAGACTGTGCGGCACCGGCAAGTGCCAGACCGTCGGCCGAAAACAGCCAGCGGCACTCCAATGGTTCTTGACGCAAGGTTCGCGTGGCGCGTTTCCTAGTCATGTCGTAGTTCCTCATAAACATGTTTCTCCCACACCTGAAGTTCGTCTGCACTGGGTTCGCCTAACCGAGGTTCGAGACACTCATGACGCGCAGCCTGCGGCGATCAGCGCACCGATTTGGCTGCACGATCGGATGACGCGACTCTCGTATCGCACAAAGAGAAGTCGAAAACATGCGAAGCATCCGCCGCGAAAGTTGTGATGATTTTGCACGTGCCACAAAAGAGTGGTCGCGATGTCCCCAACAAGCAGGGTGTACCAGGGTTCCGATCGACGTGACGCTAACGCGCACCTCAGAGGTGTAGTATCGAGCGCGGCGTTGCCATATGTCCTGACGCCGACCTGCTGCCTGGAGAATGACGTCATGGACGACCACCCGGCTCAGGCTTTACATGCGGTCGAGTTCCGACTCGACATCGCTTGGCGACGCTCGACGATCTATGTGTCGGCAGGTTTCGAACGGCAGGCAGTGCTACAACCCGCGCTGGGTCGGAAGTGGCTAGCCGGCGGTGGAGTGCAACCCCGGAGTATTCATGAACTTTGTCGCGAAGGGTCGAAGGTATTGCGGCTGAAAGGAAGACCGCGATCAGGTGCCACTGGCGTTGCCAGTTCTCTGGGGCGTAATGGTGAATGACTGAGCCGGGGGGAATTTCGGTATGACGCAAGAGACGCGACACGTTCGCTTCCGCGGCAGAAGGAGCATGGATAACTCGGGGTAACTGTCGAGCGAAGTGGGATGCAAATCGCCTGTTCGTCGTCTCGGGCGGTTGCCATGGGACTGACGAAGTCGCGTCGACGACCCGCGGGTCATGGCGAGGCCGTATGCTCATCGCCATCCATCTGGCCGCTGTGCTTTAGGGACCATGACGGTCTGGCTTTCCCGACCGTTAGGGTCCGATGGTTGCTGGCCGGAAGTCGCTCGTGCTTTTCATGCCTGCGGCCCACGATGGACGAAGAGTCTTCTGGCAGGGCCACTGCTTCAGCGAGTGTTTGCCCACCAGGCCCCGACACAAGGACATGCGATGCCACGGACGGCGATCCACTTTGCGGCAGTTTTCCTGGGCTTGGCGGTTGGGGCGGCACGGGCCGCCGCCCCGGTTCCGCCTGGGGCGGGTGCGTCGAAAACGCCACCGGCGACACCGGCACCTAGCCCGTACAAACCGCTGTTCTATGACAACGATTTCTCGTACCTGAACGACCCAAAGACCAACACCTTCTTTCTGGGCGACGCGCTGAAGCAGCGGCAGGTGACATCTCAGTTGCTTTTCGATGCGGGCGGCGAGTACCGCTTGCGCGATCACCATGAACACGGTATTCGTGGGGCACCGACCGTTGGCAGTGATCTGCTGGGTGTGAGCGACGACTTCCTGCTGCGCCGGACCCGAACGTACGTGAATGCCCGGTGGGGCGACGTCTTTCGCTTCTACGGCGAAATGATCGATGCGGCTAGCGATTTCGAGCAGCACGCGGCACGGGTGATTGAAGAGAACCGCTGGGACGCGCTTAACCTGTTTGGCGACCTGACGCTGCTCGAGACCAGCAACGGAAAGTTATTGGGTCGGGTGGGTCGCCAAGAGCAACTGTTCGGCGCCGAGCGCCTGGTGTCGCCCTTGGACTGGGCGAACACGCGGCGAACCTTCGACGGAGCGAAGCTGCAGTGGCGTGGATCGAAGTGGAACACCGACGCGTTTTGGTTGCGTCCGGTGCCGTTCGGACAGCATCTGCGGAACGACCACAACTTCGACAATCCGGATCAAAGTCAGGAATTCATGGGGCTCTACGCTTCGAATCACCAGGTAAAGAACCACACGCTCGACGCTTACTACCTGCGCTCGGCCGAGCACAACGCCCCCGGCACGCCGCTGGTGCCCGTCAACTTCGACGTGAATTTGTTTGGAGGTCGCTGGCTGGGGCGCCAAGGACAGTGGCTGTGGGAGGTCGAGGGAGGTTACCAGTTTGGTTCCTACGGACTAACTGACCAATCGGCGGGCTTCTATGTTTTGGGCGGCGGTCGCGAGCTGCACGATGGCAAGGCCAAGCCCACAGTGTGGATGTACTACGATTGGGCCAGTGGCGACCGCAATCCGAACGACGGCAACCATACCACGTTCAATCAACTGTTCCCGCTGTCACACAAGTATTTCGGTTTCATGGACTTGGTCGCGCGGCAAAACATTCGCGATCTGAATACCTTGGGCACGGTTCAGCTTTCCGCCAAGCAGAAACTGTTGCTGTGGTGGCATTTGTTCTATTTGGACCAATCGCGCGATGCGTTGTACAACGCCGCGGGCGTGCCGATTCGCAGTTCACCCACGGGCGCCGCAGGCCGTAGCGTGGGACAAGAAATTGATCTGCTGTGGTCCGTTCAGGTCAATCCAAGGTGCGACGTGTTGTTTGGCTACTCGCACTTCTTCGCGGGAAGTTTCGTGCGGAACACCAACCCAGCAGGTGTGTCGGGGGACGCTGATTTCTATTATTCGCAATGGGCCTGGAAGTTTTAACCCGGATGATTCGTGAACCTGGTCGCGAAGGGTCGAATGTGTTGCGGATGAAAGGGAAACCGCGATCGGGTGCCACCGGTTTTGTCAGTGCTCTGGGGCGTATTGGCGAATACGTGAGTCAGGGGCAATTGTGGTTTGACACAGCCGACGCGACACGTTCGGCCTCGCAGCATTAGGCTCAGGGATAATTCGGGTTAAAAGCTCCGGTACCCTATGCTGCCGACTGCGCACTTGACTGCGGGCGTGCGGAGGCACTGCTGAATTGTCGGACCAGCAGACCGGGTGCGGCGGTCGTGATGTGTCACGTCCATGGGCCGCCGGCGCTGAGCAGCACGACACGGCCGGTTTGCTCTGGTCGGTCATCCACGCTAGCAGTCCGTTGAAAAATGCCCAGACGGCACGCGTCGCTGGGCTGCTTGCGTGCCTACTCGATTGCCTGCGACCGCGGTTGGTCGCGCAGGGGGGCTGGCACGCCCCTCGCAGCGGCCGGGACGCCTCATTGTATACCCAGGCATCCACTTTTAAAAGCCTGGCGATTCTCTGCCATGGCCGACCGCCGCTTGGTAGAGTCGGAATGCGGGGCGGGAGCGCTGTTTTCTCAAAATTCTTGAAACTCGGGAGGGTCGCCGCGGGTCTTACACTTGAGACGGCTGCAACGAGGGGTTGCTACCTGAAACAATCCTCATGTGAAAGGTGTGCCATGAGCACCACCGCGCCAACGCGTGCTACCCTTGTATGGTCGATGATCTTGTCGGGCCTGGTGTCGGCGAGCGCGCAGGCAGACGACGCGCCACGCGCGGAGGGTGCGGTCTAGGCCG
>CAYSXM010000587.1:0-3633 GCA_964434905.1 uncultured Pirellulales bacterium
GCTGTCGCGCGCCCGGCTAGCCTCGCGGTGGGCCGCGCTCGGAATCCAGCCGGGTGGCGTGCTGATGTTGCACGCCTCGCTCTCCTCGCTGGGATGGGTCCGCGGCGGCGCCCCGACCCTGCTCGACTCGCTGTTCGACGTGCTCGGCAACCAGGCGACCCTGGTCATGCCCACCCACACCTGGGCCCAGGTGCTCCGGGGAGAAACCGACTTCGATGTCCGCCACACGCCCAGTTGCGTCGGTCGCGTGAGCGAAACGTTTCGCCGCTATCCCGGCGTCGAGCGCAGCTTGCACCCCTCGCACTCGCTCGCCGCACGGGGGCCGTTGGCACACCGGATCGTCGCCGACCACCTCGCGGCCGACACGCCCTGCGGACCCGGCACGCCCTACGAACGCGTCGTCGAGAAACAAGCCCAGGTGCTCTGCATTGGCTGCGACTTGAACAGTGTCACACTGTTTCACTACTGTGAAACCGTCGCGCGGTTGCCGTACGTGGTGCGAGATACCACCCAAATGTTCCAAATAACCGACGCCGCGGGCCGGACCGAAAACCGGGCCGTGCGGCGGCACCAGTCGGGCGTGCGGCGCCGATTTGTCGACACCTGGCCCCGGCTGCTGGCAGCCGGAGCGGCACGCCAAGACAAAGTCGGTGCAGCCCAGTGCCTGGTGCTCGACGCAAAACGGCTGACCCAAGTGGTGCTCGAAGAGTTGGCCCGCGACCCCAACTGGTTGGTGGTTGATCGCCGGCAGCCGTCGGGTCGGTCTGAAATGAGTCACGCGCAATCATGAGTGATTCAGCAACCACCGCCAGAACCCAATCCACCGCGCCGCCCCGCATCGTCATGCTGACCAACGGTCACGCTTTGGGAATGCAGGTAGCCACCCGGATTCGGCAGCGCCAGGTCCCGCTGACCGCCGTGGTCTATGTCACCCAGCCGGTGTGGCCCGAGGCTACGCGCGGCGCGAGCTGGCGTGCCCGTGCCAAGGCCTGGCTCAAGGTGCCACTCAACTATCGGCGGCGGATCGATCCGCGCCGCACTCCCCCGGCCGAATTTGCCCCCTTTGCGCCGCGCGTGCTGGTGAGCGGACCGCTCAACTCGCCTCGACTGTGCCGCGACCTCCGGAACCTGGGGGTTGATTACCTGTTGTTGGGGGGCGTAGGAATCTTGCGCGATGTGACCATCGACACCATCCGCATCGGCGTGCTCAACAGCCACCCGGCCTTGTTGCCTTGGTGCCGGGGACCGGTGTGGTGGGGCGGTCGCTCGAACAGGGCGTGGCCTGTGGGGCCACCTGCCATTGGGTCGATGCCGGGATCGACACCGGCGATCTCATCGAACGGCGGCTACTGCGCGTCGACCCAGACTGGCGCACACTCGACGAACTGCAACGGGCCAACCGGCAGAACATGGTCGACCTGCTGGTAGACGTCACGGCTCGCGCCGCGGCGGGCCAGGTGCTCCGGCGCGTCGGCCAAACCGCGCGGTTCCCTTACTGCCGCTGGCTTTCCGCGGCAGAGCAAGCCGCGCTGGCAGGCCCCCTGGCCGCGGGGCGCGCGCAGCAGCTCTTCGATCACTGGAAAAACGCCGGGTGCGATCCAGAAACGCTCTCCCTCCGCGACGACTTCGTCGCCCCCGAACTACAGCGCGACCAACCATCGTGAATCGCCCGGCAATAGTCGCGTCGGAAAGCAGCACCCCGCGCCAGCCCGCGCCGCGCCCCATCACCGTCGGTTTCCTGGTCCACACCTTCGACGTGGGTGGCCAAGAGCGCTGCGTCACCCGGCTAATCAATCATCTGGACCCGAAACGGTTCCGCAGCGTGGTGATCAGCCTGGGGCCCGTAGGGGGCGCGGTCGATTGGATCGAGGTACCCCACGTGCCGGTGCTGTCGCTCGGTCACACCGGGGGAAACAACCCGCGCCTGGCTTGGCGCCTGGCGCGCCTGCTGCGCGCCCAACAAATCGATATCTTGCATTCGCACAACTGGGGCACGTTGCTCGAGGCAGTCACCGCCCGGCGCTTGGCCGCGGTACCTGCCCACGTGCATGCCGAACGAGGCACCGTGCTGGGCACCCTGGACCAGCGCGGCTGGAAGTTTTGGGTCCGCGCGCGGCTCATGCGGTTGGCCCTCGGCCGCGCCGACGCCGTGGTGTCGGTGGCCGAAGCGGTGCGGGACAAGGTCTCGCGCTACTGTGGGTTTCCCGCCGCGCGCATCGAGCTGATCGAAAACGGTGTCGACGCGCCCCCCTGTTCCGACGCCGCCGTGGCCCGCGCCACGATCCGCGCCCGCCTCGGTCTCACTGCCGACAGCGTGCTGCTGGGCAGTGTCGGCCGGCTGGTGTGCGTGAAAGATTTTGGCGCCGCGATCGAGGCCGTGCGCCGCGTCGTCGCTCAACAACAGATCGACCTGCATCTGCTGCTGGTCGGCGACGGGCCGGAAGAACAACGCCTGGCCGAGGCAGCCCGCGCCGCCCAAGTGGCCCCACGCATTCACCTGGTGGGCCGGCAGTCGAACGTCGGCGACTGGCTGTCCGCCATGGACCTGTACATCAATTGCAGCCTCAGCGAAGGCCAAAGCCAATCGGTGCTCGAGGCCATGAGCCGGGGGCTACCCTCGGTCGTCACCGATGTGGGGGACAACGCCCGACTGATGGGCCACTCCGACGCTTGCGGCCTGGCGGTACCGTCGGGCGACCCCCTGGCGCTAGCCCGCGCGGTGGGCCGGTTGGCGGCCGACCCCCAAGAGCGGAACCTGTTGGCACACAGGGCGTTAAACCGTTACCAGAACTGCTACAGTATCGGCCGCATGATCCAAATCTACGAAGCGCTGTATACTCGACTGATACAACAGCGGGGGTCCCTTCCAACTTCCTCCCCAGCGTTGCCGCACGCCGCCGAGTCGTTTCCCGCCACCGGAGCCGGGCCGCCATGAGTCTGACAGGACTGGTCTGGCTATTGGTATCCGCGGGGCTGACCGTATTGGCCATGCGCCGCGCGGTCTACGGCGCGATTCTGTACCTGGTGGTGTTTTTTACCCTGCCCGACTTCTGGTGGTGGGGCAAAGGCACCTTCATGCAGGGCCTGCGCTGGAGCCTGTTTTCCGGCATCGTGCTGCTGCTGGTGGCCGTCGTGCAGAATACCATCCAGCGACCGGCCGACGATCCCCTGGTTCGGCGCGGACGCAACCTGGTGCTTGCCTGGTTGCTCAATGCGTCGCTCGTCCACCTGCTCTTGGCCAGCAAGCCCGACATCAGCGCCGTCGAGTACGTGCTGCTGTGCAAGTTCGCGCTGTTGTTCTTTTGCCTGTCGGCCACGGTAAAAACGCGCGACGACTTGATTCTTATCATCGTGTTCCTGTTGCTCAGCGCAGGTTACATCGGCTACGAGGTGACCATCAACGATCAGGGGGGCATGGTGCGCGGCCGCCTCGAAGGGGTGGGCACGGCCGGCTCGAATGGAGCCAACTCGCTGGCCTGCCTCATGGTCACCGTGGTGCCGCTGTTCGGCGGTTTGCTATACATCGGCAAGACCTGGCAGAAGGCACTGGTCGTGCTGCTGGGCCCCCTCGTGCTCAACGTGGTGCTGATGTGCAACAGCCGGGGAGCCTATTTGGGGCTGGTCGGCGCCGCC
>CAYSXM010000588.1:0-3610 GCA_964434905.1 uncultured Pirellulales bacterium
TCGCGGCGATGCTGGCCGTAACGGTCGATCGAGCGGTGACCTGGTTCACTGGCGACGCCGGCGAATGAAGCACGACGGCCACAGTCCAGGGGCTGGCCGGCGCACTGCGTGCCGGCGCCAGGTCGACGGGCCGCGGATGGTGGCGCTCGCGCTGGCCGACGCCGACCACTGCGAGGTGGGGCGCTGGGCAAGCCGCGCGCTGGCGCGCTGGGTGCGGGCCAGCGGCGACCTGACCTTGCACGAGTGCCTGGGGCTTCCACGCTCACCGCGCGCCCTGGCGCGCGCGCAGCGCGATCACTGGCTGCGAGTTGCCGCCGGCCGCCTGGGCCGCGACGGATCGTGCTGGGCGCGAGCATGCAGGCTGCTGAGTATGGCGCGCTCCGCAGCAAGGGCACGGGCCCCGTCGACGGGCGACCTCGCCCTGGCGGCTGTCCTGCGCGCGGCGAGGGCCTGCCCGCTGCCGACGACGGCGCGGCAGCTGCGCAACATTTTGCGCGTTGGCGATCGTGAAGCGGAATCGTGATGCGATTTCACCGCCGCGGACGTAGCCTCATGACGCCGGAATGGGTGGGCGTCGGGCACGCGACAACTCGTCGCGCTGACCATCGGCCATCCGACCTTAGCCGTGCGAGTCGACGCCGCCAGGCGCACCCGAACCCCGTCCATGACGGGGCTAGCGTGCAAGCCAAAGGCGATCGCTCACGGCGCCACGCGTTGCGTGAGGTCCGCGGCGCGATCCCCGAACGGGGATCGAGCTTCACCCGTCACCGGCAGCTGGCCGCGATAGGTCGCGGATCGGCGCCGGCTCCCATTCTTCGGCAGCGCGACCGCAGGCAATGCCCGCGACGACGCGCGCCCTATCGGAAAGACGCTACGTCATGAGCAACAAGAACGATCCGTTCAACCTCTTGGGCCTTTCGGAATCCGAGACCAAGCGCTACTCGATCACGCGCGCCATTCGCGCGGCGGCCGACCCGAACGCGCGCAACGAGGCCGGCTTCGAACTCGAATGCCATCGCGAGTTGGAGAAGCGATTCGGTGCCGCGCGCACCCAGCATTCGATCTATGTCCCCGTCTCGGCGCGCAGCGCTCGGCGCGGCACGAAGGCCGCGGCGACTGGCGGCCGCGGCTCGGCACGTGACCTGACCGCCAGCACGGGCTCCGCCGGCGGGTACCTGGTCGGCACCCAGAACCTGGGAGGAAGTTTCATCGACATGGTGCGGGCGCGCCTGGTGGTCCGTGCTGCCGGCGCCGTGACCCTTCCTGGCCTGGTCGGAAACATCACGGTCCCGCGCCAGGAGACCGGCGCGACGGCCTACTGGCTCGCCAATGAGGCGACGGCCATCACGGAGAGTCAGGCGACCTTCGGCCAGGTGCCGCTGACGCCCAAGCATTGCGCGGCCTACAGCGAGGTTTCGATGCAACTGCTCAAGCAGTCGAACCCCGCCGCCGACATGATCGTGCAGAACGATCTGGCGCTGACCGTGGCGACTGCGGTCGACGCCGCTGCCTTCAACGGCAGCGGTGCCGCTGGGCAGCCGACGGGTGTGCTCAATACCGTGGGGATCGGGACCTTCAACGGCACCACTATGGCGTATGTCGACGTCCTGTCGGCACAGGGCGACGTGATCGGGCAGAACGCCGCGATCAACCCGGCGACCCTGGCTTACATCACGACGCCCACCGTGGCGGGCCTGTTGGCGCAGCGGCAGCGGTTCACGAACACCGATTCGCCGGTGTGGGCGGGCGGGATCGTCGAGGGCACCGTGGCCGGATTCCGAGCGCTGGCGAGCACTAATGTCCCGGCGGCGACGATGGTGTTCGGCGACTTCTCGCAGATGCTGATCGGCGAATGGGGCCAGTTGCAGCTCGACGTTAACCCCTACGCGGCATTCACGACGGGGATCATCGGGGTTCGCGCCTGGTACACCGTCGACATCATGGTGCGGCAGGCCAAGAGCTTCACCGTGGCGACTTCGATCACCTAACCGCAGCGACAAGGAGGAAGGATCAAATGGCGATCACTGTGATTTCGCAGGTCAGGCGGCCGCCTGGCCCGTGGCGGGTGCGCACGCTGCGCGCATGGCAGAACATCACGCCGGCTACCGACGACCGCGGACGCGTCACGGGGCCGCCGTCGCGATCTGTTGTCGGCGTTGGCGCTGTTGTCGAGCTCGAGGATACGTTGCTGGCGCTGGAGCTGATCGACAGCGGCAAGGCTGAACGGGTCCCGATCGAAACGCCGTTGCGTGGGCCGACTCCGGTCGCAACGGCCGCGCCCTTGCCGGGCCAGTTGTCGACCGGCGACGTCGCGAACCTCGCGGCGATTTTCAGCAGGGCCGCGCAGTTGGTCGCCGCCGAGGCGCCGGGGAGGAATCGAGCCTAGCGGTGGCGTGAGATGGGCAGGGCCGGTGTCGGCCTGCGGTGTAGCCAACCGCGAACGACATGCGCGGCGCGAGCGGAGCCCTCCAGCGAATCGCGTGCGACCAGCTCGCAGGTGTTGCAGGTCGGGCAACCGGCCAAATAACAGCGGGCACTGTGGGCCGTCTACGACTGGCGGTGACTGCAGCAAACCCCGGCCGGGCAACCGGCCGGGGATTCGCCCTCCTGGGGAAGACCGCAGCCGCGTTGTGCAATCACGCGCAGCGTGTCGACGCCGAGCCGGCAACTGCTTGCCAAGGTAGCGGCGTCGAGATCGTCGAGGCGCACGTTGCTGCACGGCACGCTTGAGGCGGCGAAGGCGGCAGCTTTGGCCAGAACCTAGTCGGCGGTTTCTGGTCTAACCACAGTGGCGGCCCGCTCTAACTCTGGTGCCATCGACCCCGCAGGGAAGCGCAGCCGGTGAAAGCGAAGCGTGCCGGATTTGTTCCGATACCGAATTGTCAGCGACCAATCGGCCGTTGGCATCGGTGGCGAAATGTCCACAAATAGCTGATCTGAACTCGCCAACCGTTGCCGGTTCGAGAATGTCAGCTTGACCCTCGCGGCCAGGCTCTCATCGTTCACGACCGCTGTCGGCTCGATGGCGGGCTGGCCCTTGTTGACGATCACGATGTGCGCACCGCCGTTGTCGATTCCCATGGTCCCGCTACTGAGCATTGCAAACTCTGGCTCTTGATCGATCTCGGCAATAGCGCGCAGTCGAATGTTTTCTTCCGCTGCTATTCGGTTTGCTTCCCTCAGTTCGTCCGCCTGTCGTCGGTAGGCCTTGCGCGCTGCCCGAAGTTCCGCCCGCTGTGTCCGATAGGTGACGTAGAGCAGGACGACTGTTGCGAGTCCAATCGCTGGATTCACGACGCCGCCCAAGTAGTCGCCAAACTGGCCCCACGCTTCGCGCTTGTCAGAGAGAGCGTTGCCGAAGCGGAACGCATACAGCGCCAGTGCTATCGAATAGCTGGCGACTGCAACTCCAACGGCGATCCACGCATAGTCCCTGCTGGCGCGACGACGGGGCCTACGCTGCTGGTTTGGCGATATGGGCGCACTCATCCTGTGCCTTGACCCTGCCTTGACCGACTTGGAATTCTGTAGACCGTCCGGCCCAAGAAACCGCGCTAAGTCATTGGTGCCGAAGGGGGGACTCGAACCCCCACGCTTTTAAGGGCGGCGG
>CAYSXM010000589.1:0-3608 GCA_964434905.1 uncultured Pirellulales bacterium
TTCTTCGCCTCCGGCGCGGCCAGGGCGGCCGGCAAACCGGGTATCTGGTCTGCACCGCTGGGCACGGTGATGGTCGATTTCCGGCAGTCGTCGCCCAAGGGTTCGTAACGCCCCCCCAGATGCTCGGCCAGGAACACCTCGGCCACGGCGTAAAAGGCCAAGCGGTTTTGGGGTCGAGCAAAACCGTGTCCTTCGTCGGGAAAGAGCGCGTAGGTTACGGGAATGCCTTGCGCCCGCATGGCGGCCACGATCTGGTCGGATTCCGCCTGCTTTACCCGCGGATCGTTGGCGCCTTGGCCGATCAACAGCGGCCGGCGAATTCGGTCGGCATGCGTCAACGGCGACCGCTCCCGCAGAAAGGCTTCGCCCTCGGGCGTGGTAAAATCGCCCACCCGATCCTTAAACATTTGCACACCCGGCGCCCAATACGGTGGGATCGTCTTGAGTAGCGTGACAATGTTCGAGGGGCCCACGATGTCGACGCCGCAGGCAAACACGTCGGGCGAGAGGGTCATGCCGGCCAGCGTGGCATAGCCGCCGTAGCTGCCCCCCATGATGGCGACCCTGGCTCGGTCAGCGATATTTTGGGCAATCGCCCAATCGACTGCGTCCAGCAAGTCGAGGTGCATTTTGCCGCCCCATTCGCGGTTGCCGGCGTTCACGAACGACTTTCCGAACCCAGTGGACCCGCGAAAATTGACCGACAACACCGCGTAACCCCGGTTTGCCAACAACTGGTGATAGGGATCGTAACCCCAGTCGTCGCGCGCCCACGGGCCGCCATGAACCAACAGCACCAACGGCAGCGGGTGCTCGGGCCGACCGTCGCCTTGGGGATCGTGCTCTGGTGGCAACGTCAGGTACGACACCAATTCCAGGCCGTCGCGCGCGGGAATGGCCACCGGACGCATCCGAGCCAGCTTTTGAGTTTCCAGCGCTGGCTGATTGGTGAACAGAAACGTCCCCTCGCGGGCTTTTCGATCGTAGCGGTAAAAGCGCACCGGGCCGTTGTCGAGCACATAGGCCACGATCCACTGCTGGTCGTCGAGCGATTGGCTGACCACCTGGAAATCGCCGTCGGCCAGCGCGCGCAAGACGTCGAAATCAGCCTCGATTGCTGGGTCGAGCACCTGCCATTCTTCGCGCAAATAGTTGCTGGAAACCGCTAACAGCCGGTGATCGCTAGGGTGCGATAACACGTTGGCCACATCGGCCCGCGGGTTCTCGTAGACTACATGCTGGGCGCCGCTCGTCAGATCGAGTGTGGTGAGCGCGCCGGTATCGCGGCCGCGACTGTCGAGCAGATAGAGCACATTGCCTGTCGCGTCGAACCCCAAGGGACTAGTGGTCAGGGTGTCGGCCATGGGCACCTTGGTGAACGGTTTCCACGTGCCATCGGCGGCAAGCTGCTCGATGTCTGTCCCTCCGTCCGGTGCGAACTTCTGGCCAAACCGCACGCGATAATCATCGTCGACCACCCATTCCATATAGCCGGGGTTTTCGGCCAACAGCGTGCGATCGCCCGAGATCAGATTGACCCGATGCAGATCATGCAGCTCGGGGTTCCGGTCGTTCAATGCCACCACGATTTCTTCTGGAAACTTGTGGCTAACCTGTTGCACTTGCGCCGCCACATGCTTCAACGGCGTTAGGTCGCGCGTGGTTCGTGTTTGCAGATCCACCACGTAGACGTGCCAGTCTTCGTCACCACCGGCATCTTGCAGGTAGATCACGTGCTGGCTGGTAAACGCCCAAAAATAGACGCGCACCCCACGGCTGCGGTCGTCGGTCAGTTGCACCGCTTCGGCCAAATTGTCGAGGGGCGCAACCCACACATTGAGCACGCCGTCGCGGGGCGCCAAAAAGGCTAGTTGCTTGCCGTTCGGCGAAACGCGGGGCGAAGTTTTTTCAGGATTGCCGAACAAGACCTCGCGGGGCACCAAGGCCGGCTCGTCGGCCGCACACACGACCGCAGGCCGCCCGAATGCCGAGCCCCAACACACCAGCATCAGACCGGACACCCGCCACACCCGTTGTTTCGTTTCCGTTTGCACGGCCATACCGCGAATCTCCCGCCTGCCTGAAAAGGAATTGCTGGATGGCCAACGCCCCTGGCGACGGCCGCAGAATACCTGGCCTCCCTACAATTCGCCAGGCAGGTCGGGCCTGCGGATTCCGGTGGACCCAATTGCCGGGCGCTGCGGGCGGTGCTATTTCTTATGCCCGGATTTTCCCACACGACGTCGCTCCGTAATACAGGCCAGAGGTATATGAGTCGGCCCGGACACTCGCCGGTCGCACCTCGGCCGGGGGCCCAGGGCTGGTCCTATTGCCCACTGGTTCCCTTGGTCATCTTGGCGGCCGCCGGAATCGCGGTCGAAGCACACCTCGGCGGCCCGGCTTGGGCCTGGGCCGTTGGCGCGGTTACCGCCGGGTTGGTATGGGCAATCGCCGCGTGGCGGTTGCGGTGGAGGCTGGCCAGCATGGCCTTGCTGTTGGCCACCCTGACCACGGCCGGACTATGGCATCACGTGCGCTGGCGATGGTTCGAGGAGAATAACCTGGGACGTTGGGCCAGTTCCACGGGCGACCCCGTGGCCATCGAGGCCCTGGCGCTGACCAACTGCGCGCGGGTACCCGCGCCGGCCTTCAATCCGCTGCGTGCCTATTCGCCAGGCGAGCGAACCAGGTTGGTGGTGCGCTGCCAACGGCTGCGCAACGGAGCCGCGTGGATCGCGGCGTCCGGCCAGGTCGAACTTCAGGTCGAAGGGCACCTGTTGGGTGTCCGGGCCGGAGATCGTGTGCAAATCTTCGGCCATCTGCAAGCGCCACGACCGGCACGCAACCCGGGCGAGTGGGACGCCAGGGCCGCGGCGCGCGGGCGGCGCGTCCTGGCGCGGTTGCGCTGCGAGTCGCCCGACTGCGTGACGCGCCTGGCGCGCGCGCCATGGTGGTACCCCCGCGCGGCCTGGGGTCGATTGCGCGAGGCAGCCGACGAGGTGCTGTGGCGATCGATCGAGCCTGGTCATAGCGCGCTTGCCACGGCGCTGTTGGTAGGCCTGCGAGATGAACTAGATGAAGAAACCACCGAGTCGTTCGTCCGCACCGGCTCGATTCACGTGCTGGCCATTTCCGGTATGCACGTCGGTTTGCTCGTGGCCATCGTGTTCGCACTGGGCCGGGTGGGCTGGCTGCCGGGGCGCGTGGCGTTGGCCGGAGCGGCGCTGCTGGCGCTGGGCTATGCCGTTTTGACCGGGGGCCAGCCGCCGGTGGTGCGCGCACTGGTTCTGGTGTGGCTGGTCTGCACGGCACAATGGTCCGCACGCCGACAGTCGCCCTGGAACGTGCTGGCCGCCGCCGGACTCGTGGTGCTGGCGCTGCACCCCGTCGACATATTTCAAGTGGGGGTCCAGCTATCGTTTCTGTGCGTGTCGGTGCTCGTGGCCGCCGGCCCGGTGTTCGCCTACCGACCCCCGCGCGATGCCCTCGATCGTTTAGTGGCCGACACACGCACTTGGCCGACGAGAACGGCGCGTTTCGTGGTGGGCAGCTTGGTGCGCTGGACCTGCCTGTCGGCCCTGGTGTGGTTGTCGACCGCGCCACTAGTA
>CAYSXM010000590.1:0-3605 GCA_964434905.1 uncultured Pirellulales bacterium
GTAGAGTCGGAAGAGAAGACGATTCCCTACCAGGTGACGGGCGGCCCCAGCGATTATGTCAAGGTGCGCATTGGTGATCGCGAGCACACGCCGCCTGAGATTTCGGCCAAGGTGCTGCGCAAGCTGAAAGAGTCGGCCGAAGCGTACCTGGGGCACAAGGTGAACAAGGCGGTGATCACGGTACCGGCGTATTTTAACGACGCGCAGCGGCAGGCCACGAAAGATGCCGGCGAAATCGCGGGGCTCGAAGTGTCTCGGATTATCAACGAGCCGACGGCCGCGGCACTGGCCTATGGATTGGACCGCAAAGAGGCCGAGAAGATTCTGGTGTTCGATTTGGGCGGCGGCACCTTCGACGTGTCGGTGCTGGAAGTAGCCGAAGGAGTGTTCCGGGTAATCAGCACCAACGGCGACACGCACCTGGGGGGCGACGACTTCGACGAAGTGCTGCGGAACCACGTGGCCGAGGAATTCAAGAAGGAACACGTGATCGACCTGCGCAAGGACCCGATGGCGCTGCAACGCCTGCAAGAGGCGTGCGAGAAGGCCAAGAAGGAGCTGAGTTCGGCGCAATCGACCGATATCAATTTGCCGTTCATTACGGCCGATGCCACGGGGCCCAAGCACTTGCAAATGCATATTGGTCGCGCGGCGTTCGAGCAACTGGCCGATGGCCTGGTCGAACGTTGCCGGGGACCGGTGCTGCAAGCGCTGAAGGATGCCAAGCTGAAGCCCAGCGAGATCGACGAAGTCGTGTTGGTAGGTGGCTCGACCCGCATTCCCAAGGTGCAGGACCTGGTTCGCAAGTTGTTCGACAAGGAACCCCACAAGGGGGTGAATCCGGACGAGGTGGTGGCGATTGGCGCCGCGATTCAAGGAGGTGTGCTGGCGGGCGAGGTGCAGAATGTGCTGCTGCTGGACGTCACGCCGTTGTCCTTGGGTATCGAAACGTTGGGAGGGGTGTTTACGAAGTTGGTGGAGCGGAACACCACCATTCCCACCGAACGACGGCAGGTATTCAGCACCGCTGACGATAGCCAGACCGCGGTCACCATTCGGGTATTTCAGGGCGAACGAGAGATGGCGGCCGACAACCGGCTGCTAGGGCAGTTCAACCTGGAGGGCATCCCGCCGGCGCCGCGGGGCATCCCGCAATTCGAAGTCAAATTCGATATCGACGCCTTCGGCATTCTAAACGTGGCGGCCAAGGAAATGGGCACGGGCAAGGAACAGACCGTGCGAATCGAGCAATCGAGTGGCCTCAATGAAGCGGAAATCGAACGGATGCGCAAGGAAGCGGAATCGCACGCCGCCGAGGACAAGAACAAGCGGCAATTGGCCGAACTGCGCAACCAAAGCGAGGCGCTGTGTTTCCAGACGGAAAAACTCCTGAAGGAACATGCCGACAAGCTGAAGACGGCCGATAAAGGTGCCGTCGAGGCAGCCATTGCCAAGTCGCGTGAAATCGGCAAGGGGACCAGTGTCGACGCGATGAAGAGTGCGTTCCACGAATTGGAGCAAGCTGCGCATGCACTCAGTGCGACGTTGTACAAGAGTGAGGATCAAGCGGGCGCCGCGCCTGGTGGATCGTCGAACGGGGGTCCCCCGGGCGGCGGCAGCAAGGGTGACGACGACGTGATCGACGCCGAGTTCGAAGTCAAAGACTCGTAGCCTTGGGGCGCGCCCCGAGAGGCATGGCGACGTTCTTCTGGTTGGCGGTTTCAAGATTTTCCCGGCGTGGCCCCAGCTAGGGCCGCGCGCCTGTCGCGCTGACGGTGCGCGCAGGTCTCGGACCCAGACACCTGGCCCCAGGAAGTTGTTCAGCGTCGTGGCGGACCTCGAACAGGCCGCCCCAGCCCAGCGAGGCACACAATCATGGCATTTCGCTTCGACAAACTGACCATCAAGGCGGCCGAAGCCATGGAGCGCGCCCAGGCCGCGGCCCAAGACCACGCGCATCCGCAGCTCGATGCCCTGCACCTGCTGTCGGGGCTGTTGGCCGAGCAGCAAGGGGTGATCAGCCCGCTCTTCGAGAAGATCGGTGTGAACCGTCGGCAGTTGGATCAGATGGTCGAGGCCGAACTGGGGCATTTCCCCAAGATCACTGGTGGAGCACCGCCGCAACCCAGTGAGGCGCTGCGCCTGACGCTGGAAGGGGCGCAGCGGGAAGCCGACAGCATGAAAGACGGCTTTGTGTCGACCGAGCACTTGCTGCTGGCCATGACCAAGGTTGAATCCAAGGCACGCAACCTGTTGAAGCTGTCTGCCGTTACGGACCGCGAGGTGTTGTCGGCGTTACAGAGCGTGCGGGGGACCGCACGCGTTTCCGATCCGTCGCCGGAAGACAAATTCCAAGTGTTGCAAAAATATGGCATCGACCTGGTGGCGCGTGCCGCGCAAGGCAAGCTCGACCCGGTAATCGGCCGCGACCAGGAAATTCGGCGGGTGATTCAAGTGCTTTCGCGGCGTACAAAGAATAACCCGGTGTTGATTGGCGAGCCAGGCGTGGGCAAGACCGCCATCGCCGAAGGGTTGGCGCTGCGGATTGTGCAAGGCGACGTACCACAGAGTTTGAAAGACAAGCGTGTGATCGCGCTGGACATGGGAGCGTTGATTGCAGGAACCAAGTTCCGCGGGGAATTCGAGGAACGTCTCAAGGCGGTGCTGCGCGAGATACAAGAGGCCGACGGCGGCATCGTGTTGTTCATCGATGAACTGCACACGGTGGTGGGCGCGGGCCGCAGCGAAGGCGGCGCCGACGCCGCCAATTTGTTGAAACCTGCCCTGGCACGGGGCGAATTGCGGTGCGTGGGAGCGACCACGCTGGATGAATTCCGACAGCACATCGAGAAGGACCCCGCACTCGAACGGCGGTTTCAGCCGGTGTTTGTCGGCGAACCTAGCGTGGACGACACGCTGGCAATTTTGCGGGGGCTCAAAGGGCGCTACGAGGCGCACCACGGCGGCGTACGAATCAAGGATTCGGCACTGGTGGCCGCGGCGCGGCTCTCGCAACGCTATATCACCGACCGGTTCCTGCCCGACAAGGCAATCGACCTGATGGACGAAGCGGCCAGCAAACTGGCGATGGAATTGGGGAGCGTGCCGACGGAAATCGACGAAGTGCAGCGACGCCTGGTGCAACTGGAGCTGGCGGCCAGGCAACTAGGGGAGGAAACCGAGGAACACGCACAAGAGCGGCTGGCCGAAATCGAGCAAGAGATGCGCGATCTGCGGTTCAAGTTGGCGAACCTGCGCGAACAATGGACCGCCGAGCAGTCGGGGCTAGGCAACGCGCAGCAAACCCGCGCCGAATTGGAACGCGCGCAATTAGAGTTTCAACATCTACAGAACGTGATCAAGGAAAAGCAGTCGTCGGGGCAGCCGGTTGAGGAAGCGGATTACCAGAAGCTGTTTGAGCTCGATTCGCGGACCAAGAAAATGTCCGCCTCGCTCGAGACCGCCAGCGACGCGCCTGTTTCGGGCAGCGGGCGAAGGCTCTTGCGTCGCGAGGTGGGGCCCGAGGAAATCGCCGAGGTGGTTAGCCAGTGGACGGGCGTGCCGGTCAGCCGACTGATCGAAACCGAGCGAGCCAAGTTGTTGGT
>CAYSXM010000591.1:0-3595 GCA_964434905.1 uncultured Pirellulales bacterium
CCAGCGCCAGCGCACGGCAAACATCGGCGCCGCCAGCAGGGCTTGCTCGAGTAGCGGGCGTGCGTTGTCGGGGTGCAACATGCCGAACAGATCGCTGATGGCGAAGCTGTGTTGTGGCCCCAGCGACAGCACGATGCCGTTGTCGTCGGCGGCTGCTTGCAGCTCGAAGTTGAACGAACGGCAAAAGCGCTTTCGCAACGCCAACCCCCAGGCGCGGTTCACTTCGGCGCCCAGCGGGGCGTGAATCACCAATTGCATACCGCCCGCTTCGTCGAAGAAGCGCTCGAACACGATGCGCACGTCGGTGGGCATGAGGCCTAGCGCCGCGAGTTCCGCGGCCACGTAGGTGGCCGCCTGGGTGGCTGCGGCCGCGGAAACGCTCAGTTCGCGTTCCAGCCAAGCCGCGCCTTGGACAATCTGTTCGGTCCTGGGGGGCGAGGGGGCGTTTTCGTCGCTCGGCAGGCCAATGGCCTGGGCCAGGTCTGCCCGCAACTGAGAAACCTCGTGCGATAGCTCGGCCGTGCGGCCCGGCGCTTCGCCCAGCCAAAAGGGGACGGTGGCCGGCGCGCCGTGCGCATCGCTCACAAGTACCTCGCCGCCGCGCACCGACTGAATGCGCCAGGAGGTGTTCCCCAAGAGGAACACATCACCCGCCATGCTCTCGATGGCGAAATCCTCGTTCACCGAGCCGACGAACTGTTGGTCGTCGACGGTGACCACGCGATAGTCGGCATTGTCGGGAATGGCGCCGCCGCCGGTGATCGCCGACAACCGCGCGGCACGGCGCGCGCGGAGACGTCCGTACACGCGGTCGCGGTGCAGATAGGCGCCTTGGCGGCGCCCGGGCGCCACGCCCTCGGCGAGCATTTCGACCATGCCGTCGAACGTGGCCCGCTCCAATTGGCGATAGGGCCAGGCCGTGCGGACCAGATCGAACAGTTCCTGTTCGGTGCGATCTTGACAGGCAATCTCGGCCACGATTTGCTGCGCCAGAATGTCGAGCGGCGCGACGGGTGGTCGAATCGCGTCGAGTCGTTGGTGGCGCACGGCGCGAAGGAGCGCCAAGCATTCCATCAAGCCGTCGCGAGTGAGGGGAAACAGCCGGCCCTTGGGGACCAACCCCAGAGCGTGCCCCGAACGGCCCACCCGTTGCAACAAGGTAGCAATGTTGCGGGGCGAACCGATTTGGCAGACCAGATCGATGTACCCCACATCGATACCCAACTCGAGCGACGCGGTGGCGACGATGGCCCGCAGTTGCCCCGTTTTCAGGCGTTCTTCCGCGGCCAGGCGCAATTCCTTCGACAGGCTGCCGTGGTGGCTGGCCACGGCGTCTTCGCCCAAACGCTCGCGCAGTTGATGGCTGACACGCTCGGCCAGGCGCCGCGTGTTGACAAAAACCAGCGTGATGCGATGCGCGGTGATGAGTTCGGAGAGCCGCTCGTAGATTTGGTCCCACTGTTCGTTCGAGCACACGGCAGCCAATTCGCCAGCCGGAATCTCGACGTTCAGATCGAGGTGCCGGACATGGCCCGCATCGATGATTTCGCAGGCCGGCTGCTCGCCGGCGCCGTGCGCGCCGCCGACCAAAAACCCGGCGATCGCCTCGAGTGGGCGCGACGTGGCCGACAGCCCGATCCGCACCGGCGGTGCCGGGCAGAGCGCGTCGAGCCGCGCCAGCGACAGCGCCAAGTGCGCGCCGCGCTTGTCGCGAGCCAGCGCGTGAATTTCGTCGACAATCACCGTGCGCGTGCTGCGCAGCATCTCGCGCGCGCGGGAGCTGGTGAGCAGCAGATAGAGCGATTCGGGCGTGGTGACCAACAAGTGCGGTGGACGGCGCAGCATCGCCTGACGCTGGCTGGCGGGGGTGTCACCGGTGCGGACGGCGACGCGCACCGCTGGCAGCGGTTGACCTTGTGCCGCGGCCAAGGCTTGGATTTCCGACAGCGGCGTCGCCAGGTTGCGGTGGATGTCGTTGGAGAGTGCCTTGAGCGGCGACACGTACACGGTTTGAATGCCCGCGGGCAGGTTGCCGGCGGCCGCCTGGCGCACCAGGTCGTCTATCGAGAGCAAGAACCCGGTCAGGGTCTTGCCTGACCCCGTGGGCGCCGCGACCAAAGTACTCCGGCCGGCGCGGATACTGGGCCAGGCGCGGCGCTGCGGTTCGGTGGGCTCGGCGAACCGGCCTGTGAACCATTGTTGTATCAGCGGATGAAACAACGAATCGAGCATACTGGGCTGCCCGCGTGCGGTGGTCTGGTCGTCGTGCGGCGTCAATCGCTCCGCGCATAGAAAGGGCCGGCGGAAGTGACTCCACCGGCCCCCTCATCGTAACCGAATTCCAACCGTGCGCAGGCGAATCGCGTCAGGCAGCACGACGGCGGCGACCGGCCAGCAGACCGATGGCAGCCAACGCCGCGAGGACGCAACTCGACGGCTCGGGAACCGAGGCACCGGCCGCGGCGGGCGGACAGGTGTTGCCAAAATTGGCGGCCCACAGCGCATAGTCACCGGCACCGACCGAGCCATTGTCGTCAAAATCGGCAGCCAGGTCCGCACCTGCTTGACCGAATTGTGCGGCCCAAATCGCGTAGTCGGCGGCGCCGACGCTGCAATCGCCGTTGGCATCGCCCACCAGCGACGGCGGCGGCGGGGCGTAAGTGCCCGTGGCATGAATCTGGCCCACGAAATCCAAGTTCAGGAAGTCGGGTCCGCCGCTAATCAGCGCGATCGCCACGGCATGCACGGGCATCACCAGGTCGAGCGTACTGCCAGTCAGCGTGAGTGTGGCATTGCCGCTGACCATGGCCACTGGGTCCGAGTTGTCAGTCGAGGTGGTGTCGCTGGGTACGTTCGGTTCCAACAGCCCACCGGCGCCGTCAAAATCCAGATCGCTGTGAATGATGTTGAAATTCAACACATTGGTCGGGAAGGTATAAGTACCCGATCCGCTCAAGGCAGCATTGCCGACGATGCCGAAGATCGTGTTGCGAATCGCCGAGTACAGGCGACCAGCAACGCTCAAGTTCAAGAAGTGGCCATAGTTGGCCGGAGCAGTCGTCCCGGGAGACGGCATCAGGCTGGCCGGCGTCCAGTTGCCCGAGTTCTTCAACTCCAGGCTCGAGGCACTGAGGTCGATGGTACCGGCCGACAGATCAACCATCGACGTGACCGATCCGCCCACCTTGGTCACATCGGAAACCCCCGGCGACTGCGGCGTGGCAGGGATCAGCCCGAAAGGAGAGCCCAGAAAATTGTCGAGATTGGCGGCCTGATTGAAAGTGATGGAACTTTGCGTGGAATCGATCGTAAAATTCACCGCCACTGGGGCTGCATCGGCCAGTGAGACGGCGCCAGCAACCAAGGCCACGGTCAGGCCCAAGGCACGGCGACTAAACAACATGGGAATACTCCTCTGCAAACGAATTGTGCGTCAAAAGCCCCGGCTGCGATCGCATGGGATCACACTATGTGCGCAAGCCAAAGGCTAACCCAGATGGCCTTGTCGAGCAAGGAAATTCGCGGACGAAGGGCCATGCAGGGTGAGCGTCTCGAAAGTAGGTGGAAAATCTGTTCTGCTGGAGGGGTGGGGCGT
>CAYSXM010000592.1:0-3592 GCA_964434905.1 uncultured Pirellulales bacterium
AGTTGAGCAGCCGATTGAAGAAGTCGACGGACTGCCAGGGCGCCGCTTCGCGAACAGCCGGAAGGCACATCATGCACATGCCAGCGTGTTCGTCGAGACTTTCACAATCGCTTCACCGGTTCGGCCTGGGGCTGGCGTGTGGATGGGCAGTGACCCTGGTGCAGTTCGCGGAGCAGCCGGCGCGGGGCGCGCCGTTGCGAATGTTCTTGCAAGCGGCGATTGATCGCGGCTTGGCGCGCGCCACGAGCGTCGATGGTTGGTTGCGCGACACGCCATGGAACCAGGTGTGGTCCAAGCTGACGGCCGCGGAGTTGGCCGAAGTGCTGGCGCGACAGCGATTGTCGACCATTGGCAGCAGCGGCCCGGCGTTGTTGGCTGAAGCGCAGCGGCGTGGCTTCGCGGATGAGCACTGGCGGCCAGATGGGCTGCTGACCGCGTGGGGGACCGCTCCTGGTGGGTCGTTGTTGTCGCAGCCGGTGGTGGCGGCGAAGCGTACGCTGGAGCAGTCCTTCGCGCGCGATCCGCTGGGTTGGCTGGAGCCGTTTTCGCGGCGGCGGGTGTTGGAACTGTTGGACGATCGGATCGCGGCCGCACCGGCCCCGGTGGTTAAACGGTTCCAGGTGTTTAGCTCGGACAAAGACGCCGCAGAGGTGCCATACAATTTTACGATTGGATACGCGCTGGTGGACGATACGAACCGGCGCGGCCAACGGCGCATCAGCACTCCCGAGGAGGCAGAGGCCGCCACAGCGAGCATGGCGCCGGGGTGTGCCTATATTCGATCGTCATCGTTTCACTTGCTGAGGACCGAGGGATTCTACGAGGGGTTTGTCGACCCGGTCGATGCGACGGGCGTGGCGTGCGAGTATCCGCTGGTGTGGATGGATCGCTGGGCAGCGACGATTGGACCGAAATTCGACACGTTTTTCAGTCGTTACCGGGACCTGGGGGGCCGGCTCGACGTGTTTTCGCTGGACGTGGAGGACAAATCGTTCAGTTTGCACGAGTTGACCCGGCAAGCGCCTGCGGCGGGAGCGGGGCAGACCAGCCGGAGCGTGTGGCAGGCGTTGTTCGCCGATACGCGGTGGCCGGCACTGGCCCAGCAACTGGCCGCGGTGGGGCTGGACGACCTGCGTGGCATCGAGCGGTGGTACGCGGCGCGCGACCCGCGCGCGGCGTTCTGGAACGCCGCGATGGAAGCGCGGCGCGCGAGCTATTTGCGTCAAGCGATCGAGCAGCCGGTGCGGAAGTATTTTCCGCGAGTGCGAATGACCAACTATGCCAACTATCACCATTGCCAGACGGTGCCCTGTGGCGACACGTTCCGGTTTGGCGACAGCGCCTGGGGGGCGGGTGCAGTAGTCGGCACGCACCAGAGCTACCCGATGTACGCCTCGACCGACACCGTGGTTACCTTGGATGGTCAGTTCGGACCGATACCGCCCGCGGTGGTGCGCGTGCGGAGCGCAGAGGTCGTGGCGGGGCGCATGACAGTGACCGCGGCCGAGGCGGTGGCAGGTCTGGCGGTGGGGGAGCAGGTGCAGGTCAAGCAGCGCGTGCCGGGGGAATTCACCGACCGCTCGGGCGTCAAGGTGGACGGGGCGCGGTACAGCGACCTGGAAGCACGCCTGTTGGAGCAGCCCCGGCCTAACGTGTTGGTGCTGAGTACCAGCCTGGCCGATGCATCGCGGATTGATCTGGCCGATTCAGGACGTGGCCTGGCCTTGTCGCTGTGGCGATCGTATCCGGGCATGTTGAATGATCTGATGTACGCGCGGAGCATGGCGGCGGCGTCGCGACGGCCGATGCTGCCATGGCTGGAACATCCGTCGCTGAAGCAATCGCGCGATGGTTGGCGCGATGGACATCCCTATTTCGCGGAAACGGTTTTTCACCTGGCGTTGTCGGGGGCCGACGACTTCTTGTTGTGGGTCTGGAGCAAGTTGGAAGGCACCACCGCGGGCGACGCGCAATTGGGCCAGGCGGTGGCGGAACTCGACCCGCTCGTCGGCTGCGCCGAACGGCAGACACTGTCGTTCGAGGGTCTGACCTGGGACGAGCCGTACGCGTTGACGGGCATGGAAACGGCCGGCCGCCGGGTGTGGCGGTTGACCCCCCGACCGGGGGAGATGGTTGAGGTGCGTTCGGAATCGCCAGTGGTGATTCGGGTTGGTGCGAAGGAAGTTTCGCTGCCTGGCAGCCGGCTTTATCGGGCACCCCAGCCGGTATCCGAATTGGGCTATTGGATCGTGCAAACGGCGGTGCCGTCGCCGCTGCTGGTCGGGGTGGACGAGGCCTTTCAACGGCTGGGAGACTTGACCCGCGACGCGACGGAGGGGCGGTAGGGGCTGAATTGCGAGGGGGTCAGCCCCCGATCTTACAGTTCTCCTTAAATTCACCTAAAAAAGCTTGACCCCCTCGGGATGGGTGGTTAGTTTTGGCAGTTGGCAAACTAGGATGCGATTTCCGATTCGGCGGATTGTGTCGAAGCGGCGTGAACTGGGCCATACCTGCCATTGACCGTCAACCCTGAGGAGGGCTGCTAATGAAGTTGGAACATGTGTTGCGCACTGTGTGCGCTGCGCTGGTTTTGTCGCTGGCGACAACCGGTGCGAATGTGGCGCGCGGAGGTGCCTTGAACCTGGCAGTCGATTCCAGCCAGAGTTCGCTTTCGATCGGCCTCAACGTGCTGAGCGGGCTGTTGAACTTGCCCTTGGGCAATGTGACGCTTTCTGGCGCTGCACCGGGCATTCCCGGAGTGCTGCCCCCCGGCTCGCCTAACACCACGGGTTTCTTGGGCGAAGTGACCAAGTTTGGTGGCATTCCAGGCGTACTCGACGATTACGGCGCCGGAGCGTTTGGCACCAGCCTGTCGATCTCGACCGGCAACATTCCCTTTGTCGGTAGCTTTACGGCCGGGTTGAACGTGCCGGGATTTCAGCTCGACACGGGAACCTTTTCGCCGATTTCCGCGGCGTTGAACACGGCGACGTACAACGTCGGCGGGTTGGGCCTGGATATCACGGCGGGCAATTTCACGTATTCTGGCAGCGGCTTGCTGCTGGGTGTGCTGGGCAGCGGCACGATCAACTTTGGTATCAACCTGCTGAACGGCGCGTTGGCACCGAACACCCAAGCGCTGTTGACCCTGGGCCCGGGGCCGCCGAGCAATCAGCCTGCCACGTTGCGGGTGCCGGTGAACACCTCGGCAAACTTGCTGGGGGGCCTGATTGGCCTGAGCATGCAAGGCACGATCGTTTTTACGGGGGTGAGCGTGCCTGAGCCGGGAACGTGGGCGTTGTTGATCACGGGCGTCGTGGGCTTTTTGCCATTGGCCCGGCGGCGTGCACGACGGAGCTAGCGGTCTGTCGAAAGTAACTACAGGCTGCTAGGCTGGCGACGGTGAATTGAGTTTTAGGTAGCACCCATTACGGTCGCGTCTGGTCTTTTGAGGGCCGGACGCGGCCGTTTTTCGTTGTACGGGATGCGGGAGCGAGTGTCGCGCGGCCATTTGTTGCGGTGGGACCGGGGGCGGGGCGATGTGGCAACATCACGGTGTAATGGTACCGGTTTGGGAAGTCGGAGGGTGGGG
>CAYSXM010000593.1:0-3584 GCA_964434905.1 uncultured Pirellulales bacterium
GGGCCTCTTCATAGGTATCCACGCCGTACGACATGATCATGTCGTACACCCGCTGGAAGGCATTCCGCACCGGGCGCTGGTCCTCGCTAACCAGGTCCAGGTATTGCTCAAAGGTGCCTTGCCAGTTCTTCTTACGAAACTGGTCCAGATCCTGGCGCTCGCCCACCATCGACAAGATCGATCTGCCGTCCGACATGACGTCTCCTTCAACCAACCGAGCGTGTGCGAGTATTCCACCCACTCGGTGCAGTTGGCCGCGTGCAGCCTGCGGAACCGCGGAAACCAGCCACCGGTGGTGCTGGCCCCACGCGTCGCCGCGCGCGGAAACATTCCGGTACTCGCTTCTCGAACCGCCGCGCAGCAGTAACCCAGAATAGTGCGCTGAAATCGCGCACGACCAGGGAACTTCTCCGCCGCCACACGCGACAGGCCGGCCCGAGAGGCCAAGCAACCGGAGAAAACTTGGAAAAGAACGCGCGAAGCAAGGCGACGCGTGTTATCCGACGATTGTACGAGCTACTCGTTCCGAAGGGCCGAGCACCACCAGACCGCCACTCGGTGTGCGAACCACCGTGCGGGGCCTACTGTTCCACGGCACCGCCTCTTGCTCTCCAATCGAAGTATGCGCCGAGTGTTGGTTTGAGGCAAGGTCGTTCCGGGCCAGTGATCACAATTCGCGCATTGCGATGTCAATGTATCGCCACAAGACGGGGGTTCGTGACTTTTTTCACAGTTCCAAGTGGGATCTTGCGACCCATTCCAGACCACGCGACACGTCGACCTGCCCCACACGCAGGAAGCCAATTCTCGCAATCCAACGCTGTAGCAGGGTAAACCACGACGTCGTTTTCCACTTGTCGGCAAGGCGCTTGTGCAAACCTGCGCGGCGTGTCGGTCTCCTAACTCAGCAACTTTCGCTACCGCTTTAGCTTGCCCAATTGCATTACCATAGTTGCGCGAACGCTGCCGCACGCGTTCCCGGCCGCAACGCAATGCTCGATGCGAATCGCCCGGCCCCGGGGCCAAGGTGTGGTGGCCTGGGAAATCGTCCGCTGCAAACCGCTTTGGCCTCCGAAGAGGCGGCCCACCCCCGGCCCAGGCCAATTCCCGGCCGTCCCCTGGCCAATGTGCGGCTAGCATCCCCCGCGTTGACCTGGAAATCTGGCAGGGCCGCGCCCCAGCAGATACCTTGGTAGGTACCTGGTTCGCGCCGGAACACGCCCTGCGGAAGGTGCACACCCCCACCGGCCCACCAGGGCACCGGGCTCGAAATTCAGCGTGCACTCGACACCCTATCCCGGACCGGCGAAACCGTGTTCTTGTATCCCTCCCGCAGGACAATTCAAACCATCTTGAAGGTCACGTGCCGCGTGCGTCCAACGCACTTGGGTTGCGCCTTTGTCGTCGCGTGGGCTATGGCGGCGAACACCGCCCAGAGCGCCGGCGCGCTAGCCATCGACTACGAACGCGATGTGCGGCCGATTTTGGAATCGCGCTGTTACGTCTGTCATGGCCCCAAGAAACAAGAATCAGGCTATCGGCTGGATGACCCTGCCAGCGCACTTCGCGGCGGCGAGGCGGGCTACGGGCCGGCGATTGTCCCCCACCGCGTGGCCGAAAGCGTGCTGTGGCAGATGGTTTCTGGTACCCGGACCGATGGCGGTCGCATGCCGCCGGAAGGCGACCCCCTATCGGCGCAGGATCTGGAAACCTTGCGGCTGTGGATTGAACAAGGCGCCGCGCTGCCGGTGGCGCCAACGGCCCCCACGGCGCGCGAGCGTGCGGCAGACCATTGGGCCTTTCGCGCGCCGACCAGTATCGCGCCCCCTCCGGTGGGGAATTCCACATGGCCTCGTGGTCCCGTCGACCATTTCGTACTGGCCCAACTCGAAGCACATGCCCTGGCGCCCTCGCCCGAGGCGGACCGCCAAGCGTTGCTGCGTCGCTTGAGCCTCGACTTATTGGGGTTGTTGCCTTCGCCTCAAGACGTGGAGTCGTTTCTGTGCGATTCTCGGGTCGATGCCTACGAGCAGGCGGTCGAGCGGCTGCTGGCCTCGCCCCACTTTGGCGAACGCTGGGGCCGCCACTGGCTCGATGCCGCGCGGTACGCCGATAGCGATGGCTACGAAAAAGACAAGTCGCGCGAGGTATGGAATTATCGCGACTGGGTGGTGAATGCGCTGAATCGCGATCTGCCCTACGACCAGTTCATTATCGAACAACTGGCCGGCGATTTGTTGCCGGAAGCGACGGACGAACAGCGAGTGGCAACGGGCTTCTTGCGCAACTCGATGCTGAACGAAGAGGGGGGAGTCGATCCAGAGCAGTTTCGCATGGAGGCGATGTTCGACCGCGTCGACGCCATTGGCAAGGCGATCCTGGGCCTGACCATTCAATGTGCTCAGTGCCATTCGCACAAGTACGATCCGTTGACCCAGGAAGAATACTATCGGCTGTTCGCGTATCTCAATAACGATCACGAGCCGACCTTGGTTACCTATTCGCCGGAAGAGCGTGCCAAGTGCCTAGCACTGGCCGGACAAATGGGCGAGGAGGAACGGCGTTTGCGCGAACAATGGCCCGACTGGCAAGCCCGCATGGACCAGTGGGCCGCAACGACCCTGGCCCAGCAGCCACAATGGAACGTTCTGTCTCCCGACACCTTCGAGGAAACCGGTGGTGGGGCCAAACTGCAACGGCTGCCCGACGACTCGCTGTTGTGCGCGGGCTATGCCCCCACCCACTGCACGTTTCGCGTGACGTCGACCGCGCAGGCCACCAGGCTGGCCGGCCTGCGGCTGGAACTGTTGACGCATGCGGACTTGCCCTGTCGGGGACCAGGACGATCGTTCCGAGGTGGTTTTGGCCTGACAGAGATCAAGATCGAAGTGGCCCCCGCCGCCGATCCCACCAAAACCCAAGCAGTGAAAATTGCAGCGGCTGTGGCCGACTATCAACAGCCCGAACGCCCCCTGGAACCGCAGTTCGACGATCGCTCGAAGCGAACGCGCACCGTGGGTCCACTGGCCTGGGCCTTCGATGGGCGCGACGAAACCGCCTGGGGCATCGATGCCGGCCCCGGCCGACGCAATCAAGATCGGGTGGCGGTTTTCGAGTTTGCCGAGCCGATCGCCGCGGAAACTCCCGTCGTAATGACGATCCATCTGGTGCAAAATCACGGAGGTTGGAATAGCGACGATCATCAGAACAACCTGCTGGGATGTTTCCGGTTAGGCGTCACCGGCAGTGAGCATCCCGCGGCATTTCCGCCAGTGTCTCGAACGCTGGGTCAGGCGTTGGCGCGGCCCACCGGCGAGCGTCAGCCCCTCGACCAGGCGGCGCTGGCGGAACGCTTCCGGCAGAGCATTCCGGAGTTTTCCGAGGCCACCGCGCGGATCGAGGCGCTGTGGGCCCAATGGCCGGCCGGCAGTACCGCGCTGGGTTTGGAAATGCGCAGCGAGCCGCGCACCACCATGTCGCTCATCCGCGGAGACTTCCTCCGCCCCGGCGTGCCGGTCTCTCCAGGGGTTCCCGGCTGGCTCCACCCTTTGCCTGCCGATGCGCCGGCCAACCGACTCTCGTTG
>CAYSXM010000594.1:0-3576 GCA_964434905.1 uncultured Pirellulales bacterium
CCTAGTCGGCTCGAACCTATGCGTCGCCCATCCGATTCTCTGGCAGCGTATTCTGCGAAATCGTCGTCGGCCGCGGATTATCGTGATCGACCCGCGCACGACCGAGACCACGATGGCCGCCACGCATCATCTGCCGCTGCGCCCCAAGTCGGACCTGGCGTTGTTCTATGGATTGGCGCATCTGCTGGTGCGCGAAGGCTGGATCGACGTCGACTACATCGCCCAACATACGAACGGTTTTGACGCGTTTCGCGACCATGTCGCGGCGTTCACTCCCGCGACGGTGGCCGCCGCCACGGATCTGGCCGAGGAGGCGATCGTCGAGGTCGCGCGGCTGATTCACGAAGAAGAGCGGGTTTCGTTCTGGTGGACGATGGGCGTCAATCAAAGCTATCAGGGAGTCCGCACGGCGCAGAGTCTGATCAACCTGGCGCTGATGACCGGCAACCTGGGTCGTCCGGGAACCGGCGCCAATTCGATCACTGGCCAGTGCAACGCGATGGGCTCGCGGTTGTTCGCCAACACGACCAACCTCTTCGGCGGCCGCGATTTTCAGAACGCCGAGCATCGCCAGCAGGTCGCCGACGTGCTCGCCATTGGGGCTGCTTGCATTCCCGATCGGCCAAGCTGGGCCTACGACCAGATCATCGAAGGCATTTTGGCGGGCAAAATTCGCGGGCTGTGGGTCATTGGCACGAACCCGGCCCACTCGTGGATCAATCAGAACATGCTCCGCGACGTGCTGTCGCGGCTGGAGTTTCTGGTCGTACAAGACATGTATGCTACCACCGAGACGGCGCAATTGGCCGACTTGCTGCTGCCTGCCGCGGGCTGGGGCGAGAAAAGCGGAACCTTCATCAATTCCGAACGGCGGCTGGGCGTGATCCGCCCTGTGGCGAAACCGCCTGGTCAGGCGCGAACGGATTTCGAGATTTTTCGGCAATTGGCCGACGCCTGGGGCTGTGGCGAAATGTTTCGCTCGTGGGCCGATCCGCCGGCGGTGTTTCAATTGCTCAAGAAACTATCTCGCGGTCGGCCGTGTGACATCACCGGGATCGACGATTATGAGTTCTTGGCGGCGCGGGGGGGCGTGCAATGGCCCTATGTTGAATTCAGCGCCGATGAAAGCCCAGAGCGCCGATTGTTCACTGATGGCAAGTTCTATCACGCCGACGGAAAAGCGCGGTTCGTGTTCGACGCGCCTGTGCCCATGCCGGAGGCGCCATCGGCTCAGTATCCGTTGCTGCTCTTGACGGGGCGGGGCACGGCCGCGCAGTGGCACACGCAGACACGGACCGCCAAATCGGCGGTGCTTCGCGCCTTGGCGCCCCGGGAAGCCTGCGTCGAGATCAATCCGGCCGATGCCCGGGCGGCACGAATCCGGCCCAATCAGTTCGTGATCGTGGAATCGCAGCGCGGTTCGCTGCGCGGCAAGGCGTTTGTGACGCACGGCATTCGGCCGGGGCAGGTGTTCATCGCCATGCACGACGGGCAAACGAATCAGCTCACGCTGTCGCACTTCGATCCTCATTCGCGACAGCCCTCGTACAAGAACTGCGCGGTCCGCGTCCGGCCGATGGAATCGCACGACCGCGAATCGGCCTCGAACAGGTCCCCATCGTAACCTGAGGAAGTTCGCATGATTTCGTCAGCCATCGCAGATACACGCGCCACGATTGTGGTCGTTGGCAACGGGATGGTCGGACATCGGTTCTGCGAGAAACTCGTCGAATTCGACACGGCGCGGCGGTTTCGCCTCGTGACGTTTTGCGAAGAGCCGCGCGCCGCCTACGACCGGGTGGGCCTGACGTCGTTCTTCGTGCATCGCGATCCCGAGCAGCTCATGCTTGCCCGGTTGGAATGGTATCGCGAGCAGGGCATCGAATTGCACTTGAACGACCGCGCGGTGGCCATCGACCGCGGCGCGAAGCGGGTTCGATCGGAACAAGGACGCGAGCTGGGCTACGATTACCTGGTGCTGGCGACTGGTTCGTACCCATTCGTGCCGTCGGTTCCGGGCATCCGCCACCGAGGTGTGTTTGTCTATCGCACGATTCATGACCTCGAGCAGATTCTGGCGTATGCCCAGCACGCGCGGCGTTGCGCGGTAATCGGGGGTGGCTTGTTGGGGCTCGAGGCAGCCAAGGCGGCATTTGACCTAGGGCTGGAAACGCACGTCATCGAGTTCGCCAATCGGCTGATGGCGCGCCAGGTAGACGACGGCGGCGGGCGCGTGCTGCGTCAACGAATCGAAGCCCTCGGCGTGCAAGTACATCTGAACAAAAGTACCAAGCAAATCCTAGGCGAACAGGCGGTCGAGGGCATCGAATTCGCCGACGGCCAAGCGCTGCAGGTCGAAATGGTGCTGGTCTCGGCCGGCATTCGGCCGCGCGACGATGTGGCGCGCGAAGCGGGGCTCGCCATCGGCGAACGCGGCGGCGTGGTGGTGAATGATTATTTGCGCACTTCCGACCCAGCGATTTACGCCGTCGGCGAAGTGGCGCAGCACGCCGGCATGGTGTATGGATTGGTCGCCCCCGGCTACACGATGGCCGAAATCGTGGCGGCCAACTTGACCGGCGATCAGCGTCGCTTCGAGGGCGCCGACCTTTCCACCAAGCTCAAGCTGATGGGCGTCGACGTGGCCAGCTTCGGCCAGCACGACGCGTCGCCCGAGCGCGCCACGCCGCTGGTGTTCGACGACCCGTTTCGCGGCATCTACCGCAAACTGTTATTCAGTTCCGACGGCCAAAAACTGCTAGGCGGCGTGTTGGTGGGCGACGCGGCCGACTACGGCGCGCTCTTGCAGCTTTGCCGCAGCAATGCCGCCTTGCCATGCGCGGCGGGTGAACTGGTCGCTCCCCATGGTTCGGGCGGCGGAAACCGCCCAGCCGCCGTGGCCGACGCACAGGTCTGCTCTTGCAACAACGTCAGCTCGCGCGACATCGTGAACGCGATTCGCGACGGGCAGCTTGGCAGCGTCGCCGACATCAAGCGCTGCACGAAGGCCGGCACGGGCTGCGGCGGTTGTTTGCCGCAGGTCGCGGCGCTGTTGCAAAAGGAACTTGTCGCGGCGGGCCGATCCGTCGCGCAGCATCTTTGCGAACACTTTGCCTATAGCCGGCCAGAG
Source organism: uncultured Pirellulales bacterium (assembly GCA_964434905.1). GTDB lineage: Bacteria > Planctomycetota > Planctomycetia > Pirellulales > CAYNRE01 > CAYSXM01. Next base: position 3,131 of record CAYSXM010000594.1, read on the forward strand.
CTGTTTCAGATTTGCAAGGTGCGCGGAATCAAGTCGTTCGGCGACCTGCTGGCCAGCCACGGCCAGGGATTGGGCTGCGAAATCTGCAAGCCGACGGTGGCCTCGATCATGGCCAGCTTGTGGAACGACCACATCCTCGACGCTCCACATCAAACGCTGCAAGACACGAACGATCGCTTTCTGGCCAACATGCAACGGGGTGGACTGTACTCGGTCGTGCCGCGCGTGCCGGGGGGCGAGATCACGCCCGATCGATTGATTGCCCTGGGACGCGTTGCCAAGAAATACAATCTCTACACCAAGATCACCGGCGGGCAGCGCGTCGATCTGTTCGGCGCGCAGGTTCACCAGTTGCCCGACATTTGGGAAGAAGCCGTCGCCGCCGGCATCGAGAGCGGCCACGCCTACGGCAAGGCGCTGCGTACCGTGAAGAGCTGCGTCGGCAC
>CAYSXM010000595.1:0-3558 GCA_964434905.1 uncultured Pirellulales bacterium
GCGCTCCCCGAGGCCCCGATGGCGGACGGGGAAATGCGTGGCGGGAACCGATCGCTCCCTTCGGTGGCATCACTGGTGGTGAAGTCGGCAGCAACTCGTTCAGCATGTCGGCCGGCTCGGGCGTGGGTGCCACTGGCCAAGTGCCTGGCAACGTCTTCATTCCGGTCGCCAGCTTGGTGATCGACCTGCAGGCGGGCGCCGCGGGCGGGGCCGGTGGTGGTTTCAACCCCAATCGGATCCTGACCTTCAGCTATCAAACGGGTCACGCCAGCAGCGACGGCACACAGAGCGTGCAGTTTCCGGCCCAAGGCTTCTCCACCCAAACGGTCCGCTTGATTCCGGAACCGTCGAGCGTGGTGTTGGCTGGTCTAGGTGCCGCGGCTCTCTTGGGCATGGTCTGGCGTCGTCGCCGGGCCGCCTAAGGGCGAACCGAGATTGTCGTCTGGCAGCAAGGACTTGCGAATCGCCAGAACAAACTTAGTCAAGGATTAACCTACGGAGATAGGAACAGGCAAGCGTCAGTGAGGCAGCGAGGCCCCTGTCGCGGACAATTCCATCACGAGTTGTTTGTCGGGTTCAGAAACACGGGCCGGGTAGCCAGCGGGCTACCCGGCCCTTTTCATTTGGTTTTCGGCGGCGCCCGGCGAACCCAGTGGCCTAGGCCACCTGGGAAGCAGTTCACGGGACGCACGCCCTAGGTACTACAAGCCTTGGTGTCGCCGTCAAACGAGCTCGTAGAATCTACCCTGGCGATTCGATCGGCTTGTGACCCGTTGAGGAATTTGACCGGGCTGCTATGGTGCGCGCCACGTCAGCAACACCAGCCCACTGCTGGGTTACCCCGGTCTTCTTCGCAACGGAAACGGTGTGCTTGATTCCCGACCCGCACAGCATGCTGCTGGCAGCCAGGGAAGCGCCCGACATGCGCGCTCTGGCGCTGGGTCGACGCTGCGAATTCTCGCGGCCCTGAAATGAAAACAGTCCGGGAGGCCCGTTTCCAGGCCTGCACCGGACTGTTCGCCCTCCTGGGAATACAACCCTCGACGGATCGCAGCGACGCGTTGGCAGCGCGCTGCGACTCCGGATTAGTTATTCTTGCGTGGCCGCACCATGCCAAAATGGAATTGAGCGAATGTTCAACCGTCTAGCTGGCCTACCGAACCAACAGCGACTCGCCGACCAACCGGCGCTGGCACACCCAACCCTGACCGATATCCAGGTTGGTGAGGCAAAACGCGTTGGCTGATTGACCACCAGGCATGTTCCCAGGCACTGCGGCGACAATCCGCAATTCGCGACGTCAGAACCGGCCAGTCAACTGGAATTTTGTACCCGACGTAAGAAGGGCCCCCCCTTGCATCATCGCGCCAGTTCGGCGTTTTGTCGGGTGCTGCCAATGGTATCGGTTGAGCAAGGTGAACGACTTGCGGGAAGTTTACCGACTGGCAGCGGCCGGTCGTGCACCTCAGAAAGCGAGACTTCAGTCGTGCGAGCATCGATCCGCGGCGCATGCCAACTCGAGGTGCAGCGGCCTGGATTAGCGGTTCCGGCAGAGCGTGACGCGAGCGATCGTCGGTCGCGTCTCAAAGAATGCCGTTTGTTCGAGGCTCATTCGCTCTACAGCAGTAGGACCCCGCGGCCGGCTGGGAAGATCACTTTCCGGGCAGCGGCCCGCTCGAACTAACACGGAGCAGGCTCATGAATAATTCGTAGAAAGAAAAAAGCCGGCGGGCCAAGGCACGCGGACGCGTCTGGGGCAGTTTGTGGACAGTGTGGGGGAAGTCCTCGAACCGCTCGTCCGAATGCGATTTTGCCCGCCGGCCAAAGACCGACGATCAACCCCGGTTAGGGGTGTCAGCTACTGAAGTCTGGTCGGCGTATTGCTCCCTATGCTGCTGGCCCGCGGGGCCCGACGCCATCGGTCGGCTGCGGCCCCCCGTGTGAAGAGCTATACCCAGCAACTTGAGCCTGGTTTCAAAAAAAAAATTTTGAGCCAGTCGCCCCCCCTGGGGCTACCACCAAGTACACCGGGTGACAACATGGTTGGCCTAGACGTAGACGCCCTATTTTATCCATTTTTCAGAGTCGCTTGTATCGGTGGCCTTGGAAGATCGATTTGACTGAAAAACTTTGCGGGTTAGGTCGATTCTAGGGGCCAGTGCGCGCGCCATGATGGCCAACTGGCGCACTGGCCAACTGTTTTCTGGGTCGATCCAGGAGCCAGATGGCGTGTTGGGTGCCTGCAAGGAGGCTTGTCGTGGCTCGTTCGCAATCGCTTGTTCAGACCGTGGGCCGCTCTCCCCTAGTGTGGGGTGGGCTGTCGACGATTGGGTTCTATGCGCTGTACCACGGCGACGTGTTGTCCGGCGAGTTCATGCGTCGTTATTTCGCCGGCCATCCGGTCAATTACATCGAAACCGGCACGTTTTTCGTGGCCTTCGCGGCGCTGGTACTCAAAGCACTCGATCTGGCCAGCCAGTGGGCCGTGTTGGATCAGGTCCGACTGGAGCCGCGAGGCGACGCCGTAGGCCAGTTGGCAGACGCGCCGCGGCTGCGCGCACAACTCGACGAATTGGCACCCCCGGCGCGCGAAACCTATCTGGCCCGCCGGTTGCATGGCGCGCTGGACCATGTCACGCGCCAGGGAAGCGCCGTAGCGCTCGACGACGAATTGAAGTTCTTGGCCGACAACGATGCCAGCCAGGCCAACGCCAGCTATGGCTTGGTACGGATTGTCGTCTGGGCGATTCCCATTTTGGGCTTCTTGGGCACCGTGATTGGCATCACCATGGCGATCGCCAGACTCTCGCCCGACGAACTGGAGAAATCGCTGCCCCAGGTAACGGCGGGTTTGGGCGTGGCGTTCGATACCACGGCGCTGGCCTTGGCGCTATCGATGGTGCTGATGTTCCTGCAGTTCCTGATCGATCGCTGGGAACGGGCCTTGCTGGCGCAGGTCGACTCGCGCGCTGTGTCCGACCTGGCCGGACGATTCCCACTTCCCGACGCGATCGGCGGCGCTGCCGCGGTCGACGTGAGAGCGCTTACCCAGGGGGTGCTGCGGGCCGTCGAGTTGGCAGTCGATCGTCAGGCCGAGATCTGGCGAGGCACGATCGACGATGCACACGCTCGGTGGGCGGAGCTTTCGACCACCACCAGAACCGAGTTGGAAGCTGCCCTGGGCGGCGCGTTGAGCCCCGCCTTGGCTCAGCATGCGCGGCAGATCGAGGCGGCCGCGCTCGCTCTGGCCGAACGGCAGCAGCAACAGGCTACGCAGTACGAGGCCGCCTTGGGACGGACCGTCGAGGCGCTGGTTTCTCAACAGCGAGAGTTGGTACGCCAGGGCGAGACCTTGGCCCAGGTGGTCGAGGCGACGGGCCAGGTCACCCAGCTAGAGACTGCCTTGAATCGGAACTTACACGCCTTGGCAGGCGGGAACCAGTTCGACGAAACGCTGCATAGCCTGTCTGCCGCCATCCACTTGCTGACCACACGCTTGGGCGGCAGCCACGCGGTGAACGCGGTGGAATTGCCACGGCAACGTCGGGGAAGTCAGGC
>CAYSXM010000596.1:0-3556 GCA_964434905.1 uncultured Pirellulales bacterium
CAACCACTCCCAGAAAGTCGCCCTGGCTCGGGCGCTCAGTTCATCGGCCTACCCAGCGCGGCCTGCTCGGCCGGAGCGGGGCTCGCTTCCTCATAGGGCAGCGACATGACGTAGTCGACCACGTGCCAAATTTGCTCCGGAGTCAGCGGCGCGTTCGACGCACCCGCGCTGAGACCCGATGACGGCATTGGCGTGCCATTGATGCCCGCCGCGATCCGGCGATAGATATCGACCGGGCGGCGGCCCCCCCGGTAAATCCCCAACCGCAAGTTGCGCGGGCGCAACTCTTGCTTGGGCAGGTGAAACAGATGGCCGTTTTCCGGCGTCTTGTCCTTGTTCCAGTCGTCGAAGACAAGTTCACCGCCGTCGCCCAAGCCGCTGGTGCCATGGCATTTTAGACACTGCGAATCCTTGTTGCGAAATAGCCGGCGGCCTTCCTCAACGTTCGCCTCGGGGCGCTCGGGCGGAGCCAACACCAGGCCTTCCGCGTCGGTCCAGTTCTGCGCCACGCCGGCAACTTGCTCGATAATCAGGTCGCGCCCCAGGGGCAGTTGCTCTTCGTCGTCGACGACCAAGGCCCACAGAAACTGCTCGGTTTCACCACGGATCGACAGGTATTTTACGTACTCGACCAAGGCGTCGAGTTCGCTGTCGGCTAGCAATCGGAACGAGGGCATGGCCGTGCCGGGAATCCCCTCGACCAGCGTGCGTTTCAGGTCGGCCGTGGTGGGGCGCGCCGTGCGCTCGGTGCTTTTGAATTTGAATACGCCACGACGATAGTCACGCGGATAAGGGTTCAGGAATCGCGCGGTCGTGCCATAGCCGTCGCCGGTGATGCCGTGGCAATGAGCGCAATGCTGGCGATACAAACCGCGGTGGTTGCCTGCCTTGTCGCTCGTGGCAGGCCCGGCCGCCACCCGAAGTTTCTTCAGGTCCAGGCCGGCCTCGGCCACCACAAAGGGATCGTCGGGGGTACCAAACGCCGATACCAGCGCGGTGACCACGCCCCGCAACTTGGCCGGTTGATCGGCCGCGTCGATCTGTTCGAGATCACGCCCCTCGCGATTCAAAACGAATTGCGGCGGCGCAGGCCGGCCGCAGCCGACCACCACGAGCAGCACAACTGCCCCGGCGCCCGCTACTACCTGCCTCGGTCGTGCCAAGCGTGCCATAGTCTTCAACCAGTCGCCAAACGTAAGAGTTTAATTTCAAGTCCCGCCAGATACGTTGCCGCAGTTGGCAGGTTGCTAGGGTACCAACGCGGGCGCCACCTCAACGGTGCCCAGATCCAGTTCCTGATCCGCCGCCAAGGTGACCTTAAACCGCCCCTTCGACCAGTCAGGGCGGGCCGCCAAACCACCGGGCGCCTTTTCATGCCAAACTTGGAACTCAATCGACTCACCCGCCGGCAGGTTTTTCAGCTCGAACTTGCCCTGGCTATCGCTCACCGTGACATATGGGTCCGAGCGAGGAATGATATAGGCCTTCATCCAGGGATGGACATTGCAGGTAGCGGCAAACGGCTCGTTCTGTGCGCGCTTGAATTGATACGTGACCGACCCTCCGCCGGGAATCGACTGATTAAAGCCCGCCTCGAGCGGCGGCGTCATATTCGTATTGTGGCCGAGCGGGTCGCTGTTCTTAATCAATAGCGGCTGCGACGTTCGCACCGCGAATACATGCGACAGGAACAGGCAGCCTTTTTGGTCAAACACCGCTTCGGCATTGGCCGTGGCGGCATAGTCGTCGTGAACCCGAGAGGCCTTGCGCGCGAACACCACGACGTTTTTCAAACCCTTGGTGGCACTGTCGATCACCAACGACTCGTCGGGAATGGGCGCCGCGTCGCACACCGCTCCATCCTTGCCACCGGTCGACAGATTCTTGACTGCAGGCGGATCGCCGGCAAAAACGAACGTGCCCCGCAGCGTGCCCCACCCGGTTCCCGTCGCGGTGGCTGCCGCTTCGCCCGCCGACGCGGCGGCATCTCCACCGCCGCCTGCGCGAAATGCAGCGACGACCGAGGCATCCGGCTCCGGATCGAACTGCTCGACGCGACCACAGCCGCACACGGCCAGCAACGCCGCGACGATCCAGCCGACCGATGGATGTACCCGCACCCTCATTCTGGCGTCTCCCTCGAACATTCGCACACGGCCCGCCGGGCGGGCGGCGATCTGGTTGTTACTTGGCAAACAGACTGGCGGGTACCTTGATCACCCCCAGATCGTTGACGCCTGGCTTCAATTTCATTTTGAATTTGCCCTTCTCCCACTTGGGCGTCGCCAGCGAGAGATATCCTGATTTTTCCTGCCAGGCCTGGAACTCAAGTTCTTCGCCGGCCGGCAAATTCTTGATGGTAAAGGTGCCATCCGCGGCGGAAATCACCGTGTAAGGATTGTCGCGCACGACCATGTAGCCGCTCATCCAGGCATGTACATTGCAAGCCACCTTGACGGGCAATCGTTCAGCCTTCTGGAATTTGTAAGCGGTCTCGCCCGATGAAGGGATCAATTGATTGAAGGCCGGGTTCAACAGCGGGGTGACATTGCTGTTGTGCCCCACCGGGTCGGAATTGTGGATCTTGACCTCTTGGCCGACCATCACGGGCAGAATGTGCGGCTCAAAACGGCAATCCTTGTTGTCGTAGACCACGGCCGTGGCGCCGGCGTTGGCCAGGTCGGGATGAATCTTGACCTTCTTGCTGGATACATACAGCACCACATTGGCCAATTCTCCGGCCGAACCAACGACCAGCGATTCATCGAACAATTCGTGCTTGGCGCACACCTCAACATCCTTGTCGGCATTCAATTTCTTCTTGGGCGGCGCCGTGCCTTCGACCACAAACTTGCCGATCAGGTCGCCCCAGGTGTCGGCCGCGCCGGCCGCGCCCGGCATCCACAGTGCCAGACACGCACAGAGAACCAATGTTTTTCGCATGGCGGCAACTCCTTAGAGACTGCGAATGAATGACGTGGACAAGTGTGGTAGATAGTAATGCGCGATGCTTATGGCGATGCCTGGGTCCGTGGCTGATTCTTTAATTGCGACGGCACCGGCAACGCTAGTGAAGTTGTTGGAAGCCGGGGCTCACAAATCGATCTGTTCAGGTTTTATTGTCTCGCAGTTTAAGCGTTCGTCGTTGCACAGCCGCTTAATCGCCTCCGGCCGACGGCTCGGGTGCCGCACCGTCGACGGCTGGCACCGCGGCAGGCGGTGGCACCTTGTCTTTGATGGTCACCTGTTGCTTCGTGAACAAATCCCAGTTCAATAACAAATCGGCTACGGCTTCCACCTGCTGCTCGGCCGTGCCTGAGAAAATCTCCGGCGCGGCCGGCTTGTCGACGGGGAAATTCACCGGCATGCCCGTATAGGGAAGCAGTCGCTTGGGGTTAGCAATCCAGGCTTTCACGAAATCGGGGCGCAGGCGTCGGTAGACCTGGTCCAACTGCGGCGCTTGGGCCTTGATGCTTCCTTCGGGTACGAAGTCTCCCACGCGATGGCATTGCACGCAGTAATTCCGGTTGGTGACCAGCTTCAGTGCGTCGTTCAT
>CAYSXM010000597.1:0-3538 GCA_964434905.1 uncultured Pirellulales bacterium
AAGGACGGCCTGTGCCACATCAGCGAACTGTCCGATGGGTACGTCTCGAGCGTGGCCGATGTGTGCAAGGTGGGCGACGTGTTGCAAGTCAAGGTGATCGCCATCGACGACCAGGATCGGGTGAAACTCAGCCGGCGAGTGCTGCTGCGTGAGATTTCGGGGGTCTCTGACGACGACGACAACGGCGGTGGCGAGGGCCCCAATGGCGACGACCAACCTCGCCGTGAGCGGTCGCGTGGCGGTCGTCGGCGGTAGCGGCCGGCTGGCAGTGTCTGTGCCTGAGCGGCCGGCTGGTAGTGTCTGTGCCTGAGCGGCCGGCTGGTAGTGTCTGTGGCTGAGCGGCCGGCTGGTAGTGTCTGTGGCTGACGCCGGGGAATTATGGTGGATCATCCAGCACCGGAGTCGGCCGAGGCCCTGCGCGCGCAGTTGCGCGAGAAATATACCGAGATCGCCACCCTGGCCGGTAGCCTGGCGCACGAGATCAAGAACCCGCTGTCGACCATTCGACTGAACATGGAGTTGCTAGCGGAGGATTTTGCTGCGGCGTCGACTCCGCGCGATCGGCGCGCGCTGGCCAAAATCGACATGGTGCAGCGCGAATGCCAACGCCTGGAGAACCTGCTCAACGATTTCCTGAAGTTCGCCAAGGTGCGGCCTGCCCGGCGCGTGCCAAGCGACTTGAATGCCGAAATTGAGCGGGTGCTCGACCTGTTTCTGCCGCAGGCGGCGGACCACGGTATCGAGGTGGTGCGCTATCTCGATCCCGACCTGCCGGCGGTGCCGCTGGACCGCGAGGCATTTCACGGCGCAATGGTCAACTTGGTGCTCAATGCACAGCAGGCCATGCCGCTGGGTGGCCAACTGGTAGTGCGCACTCATCCGGTGCCAGAGGGTGTGGCGATCGACCTGATCGATTCGGGCATTGGGATGGATGAAAAAACCCTGTCCCAGGTTTTTCAGGCCTTCTATTCCACCAAGAAAGGTGGGTCGGGGCTGGGGCTGCCGACCACGCGCAAAATTATTGCCGCGCATGGAGGGCGGATCGACGTGCAGAGCGCGCCGGGCCGGGGAACCCAGTTCACGCTGATCTTGCCAGTCGAGGGTGCCGACGACCTGGCTACCGACGATTTGGACGACCGCGGTTCGCCAGGGGATGGCCGCACGTTCGGCCCGCGCTAGTGGGGGCCGCGATGATGGGTTATCATCCCTGGTCATGAAAGCGTCGTCGGCGGTGGAAGCTTCGGAACCGGCAACGGTGGGGGTGCGGGTACTCATCGTCGACAACGACGAGGCCCACGCGCGGACCGTGGCTGAAAGCTTGGAGCGAGTGGGCTACCACTGCACGGTGGCCGACTCAGGCACGGCCGGTGCCAAGCTCATCGACGCGGAAACGTTCGATGTGGTCATCACCGATCTGGTGATGAACGATCTCGACGGCTTGGCCCTACTGGCGCACGCCAAGCAGGCATTGCCCGAATGCGAAGTCATCTTGGTCACGGGGCATGGCACGGTTCCCTCGGCGGTGACGGCCATGCAGCAGGGGGCGTTCAACTACCTGCTCAAGCCGTTGGATTTGAACCAATTGCGGGCGGTGACCGAGAAGGCTTGCACTAGCCAGCGACTGCGGCGCACCAACGCCGAGTTGCACCGGCGGTTGGATGAGCGGTTTGGGTTCGAGGGGGTGATTGGTTCCAGTCCTCAGATGAATGAGGTGCTGGAACGTCTCAAGCGCGTGGCCCCCACCAACGCCACGGTGCTGATTCAAGGGGAGACCGGCACGGGCAAGGAATTAGTGGCGCAGGCGATCCACCAAAACAGCCCCCGCAAGAACCGCCCCTTCGTGGCGCTCAATTGCGCGGCGCTCAGTGAGAATATTCTCGAAAGCGAACTATTCGGCCATGTTCGCGGGGCATTCACCGATGCCTCGACCGACCGGGTTGGGAAGTTCGAATATGCGCATGGCGGAACCTTGTTTCTGGACGAAGTGGGCGACATGCCCATGGCGACCCAGATTAAGTTGTTGCGAGTGCTGGAAAGTGGCGAGATCACCCGAGTAGGCTCTAACGAGCCAATCCAAGTCAGCGTGCGCATTCTATCGGCCACGAACCGGAACCTGGAGGTGGCGATTGCGGCGGGGACTTTTCGTAGCGATCTGTACCATCGCTTGAAGGTGGTCACGGTGCGACTGCCGCGGCTGGTCGAGCGGGCGGCGGATATCCCGCTGTTGATCGAACATTTTATTCGCGAATTGGCCAAGCGGCACAATCCGCGAGTCAAGGCGATGACCACCGCGGCTCGGCGCCGGCTGTTGGCCTACGATTGGCCCGGCAACGTGCGGCAATTGCGCAACGTGATTGAAAGCATGGTGGTCGTCGATGCCGACGGGGTACTCGATCTGGACGATTTGCCCAGCGAACTGGCCGACGGAGGCGAAGCTCCGGCGACCGGGGTACCGGGCAATTCGCTCGCGGCGCTGGTCGGTAAACCGCTCGAGGAAGTGGAAAAACTGTTCCTAAGCGAAACGCTGCGATTTACCGGCGGCAACCGCGAAGAGGCTGCCGCGATGCTGGGAATTGGTGAGCGGACCCTGTACCGCAAAATCAAGGAATTCGGGCTGTAGAACTGCCTGGGTCCCGTCGGCGGAGGTGCTAGCCCGCACTATCCGTGGGGCCTGATTTTCGCTGCCACGGAAGCGCGATGCCCACTATTCGACAACTGTCCCCCGGCGTGGTGAACAAGATCGCGGCGGGCGAGGTCATTGAGCGCCCGGCCAGTGTGGTCAAGGAACTGCTAGAGAACGCGCTCGACGCCGGAGCCATGCGGGTCGATGTGTCGATTGAGCGGGGCGGCATCGATCTAGTGCGACTGACCGACGATGGTTGCGGCATCAGCGCCGACCAACTGGAGCTGGCGGTGTCGGCCCACGCCACGAGCAAGATCGTCGATGCCGACGATTTGTTCCGGGTGGCCACGTTGGGCTTTCGTGGCGAGGCGCTGGCCTCGATCGCCGAGGTAAGCCGGTTGGTGCTGCGCAGCCGAGCACGCGAGGCGGCGGCCGGAGCGGAACTATCGGTGTCGGGGGGGCAGCGCCAGGAAGTCGTCCCCTGTGGCTGCCCGGTGGGAACGACCATCGAGGTGCGTGATCTGTTTTTCAACACGCCCGTGCGGCGCAAGTTTTTCCGCTCGACCGCGACCGAGCTGGGGCATGTGACCGAGGCCTTTACTCGGGTTGCGCTGGCCTATCCGCAAACTCACTTTACGTTACGGCACAACGACAAGCTGATTCACGACTTGCCACCGGCGGACCCCTGGCTCGCGCGGATAGCACAGTTTTATGGCCGGGAACTGGCCGAGCAACTGATCTGGGTCGAAAGCAGCGACGGACCCGTTCGGTTGTGGGGCTATGCGGCGCTACCCAGCCAGAGCCGCGGCAATCAGCGAATGCAATATGTGTTCTTGAACAACCGACACATTCGCGATCGCAGCTTGCAACATGCGCTGGGAGAAGCTTATCGAGGGTTGCTGTTGACCGGCCGGT
>CAYSXM010000598.1:0-3499 GCA_964434905.1 uncultured Pirellulales bacterium
CGTCGTCCTTTGACCAGTCCGAGGCAACTCCCGCTGCACTAGAAGTTGTTTGCCCCGACCACCGCAGCACGCGGCGATGGCTCGCCAGGAGTCGGTCGGGCCGGTACCGCTAGTCTGGGCCGGCCGGCAGACGACACGGCCCGAATTGATCCCTGAGCGGCCGGGGCGGCAATCGCCGCCCCGGCGCTCAGTCCATGCTCCATCGGGAAGCGCTCGCCGGTGCGGTCGACCCAGATACCGCGTCGTCCGGCGAGTTCCTAGCTTCGACCCAGGAGGGTGGGTTGCACCAGGTTCCCGCAAACCCGGCGCTGCCGATGGAGCACACAACATTGTCGCGAGTAGATTCTTCTTGGTATTTGGTCGGCATGCATCAGGCGGCCGAACGTGCCTCGACGGTGCCCTGTGCGTATAGCCACTCGGTCGCAAACTCGCGATCATCAAATGGCACCGCGTAGTCTCCCTTCCATTGCATCGATTCGTGTCCCTTGCCTGCGATCAGCACGCAGTCGCCCGGCCGCGCCTGATCGAGCGCCCAGGCGATGGCCTCGCCCCGGTCGAGTATCAGTTGCGGTTGGGCCCCCACCCGAAAACCGCTCAGGATGTCGGCCGCGATGGCTCGGGGACTTTCGTGGCGTGTGTTGTCGCTGGTGATCACTGCCAGGTCGGCCCCGCGATCGACGGCCTGGCCCATGGCTGGCCGCTTGCTGGAATCGCGATCGCCCCCCGCTCCGAACACGCAAATCAACCGGCCGCGTACCAAGGGTCGCAAGGTCTTGAGTACACAACCCAGCGCGTCGGGTGTGTGCGCATAGTCCACGAACACCCCGAAGGGCTGGCCACAGGTCAGCCGCTCCAACCGCCCAGGCACGCGTGCGACGGCTTCCAGGCCGCGCACCACGGTCGGCGGATCGATGCCGTAACTGAGCCCCACGGCCGCTGCCACCAGGCAATTCTCGACGTTGTGCCGGCCGATGAGCCGCGTGCGCACCGGCAAGGCAGCGCGATCGACGTGCAGCAAAAACGTTTGCTCGCTCCAATGGCTTTCAATCGGCGTGGCCCAGATCTCCGCGGGACCGTCGATTCCCACCGTCAGCGTGGGCCCCGCAGCATCGCGCACCAGGGCCAGCGCGCCGGGGTCGTCGACATTGAACACCGCCACACCCTCGGGCTTCAGTAGCCGCAGCAAGCGCCCCTTGGCGGCGCGATAGCGATCGAAGGTGCCGTGAAAGTCCAGATGATCGTGGCGCACATTGGTCAGGCAGGCCGCGTCGAACTCGACCCCGGCCACCCGACCCAGGCACAGCGCGTGACTTGTCACTTCCATCACCGCGTGGCTGCAACCGTTGGCCACCATGCGCGCCAGCCAGTCGGCCAGTTGCGGCGCGGTGGGCGTGGTCAGCCCCGCGGGTTCGAGTTCCAGGCCATCGAAGTAACCTAGCGTGCCCAGCACGCCTGGCAGATGTCCTGCCGCCTCTAAGATGCTGGCAATCAGCAAGGTCGTCGTGGTTTTGCCATTGGTACCAGTCACTCCGACAACCTTGAGCCGTTGGCTGGGCTGGCCGGCCAACGCCTGGCACAGTCGGCCGAGCGCCTGCCGTGTATCACCCACTTGGATCACCGGAACTTGCCAGGCTGGCAGCGCGCGCTCGGCCAATACCGCGCGGGCACCTCGAGCAATTGCTTCGTGTGCAAATTCGTGGCCATCGTGCTCGACTCCCAGCATGGCCACGAACAAATCGCCCGGCCGCACCCGACGCGAGTCGTTCGTGCAACTGGTAACGCGAATGTCTTGGTTGCCGGGAAGTCGGGCGTCGGGCAACACGGCCCGCAAGCTGACTCCGGCGCGAGCGCCCTCTAGAGGAACCACGCCAGGCCTCCTTGCCTGCGTCGGGTAGCCGCGCACTGCAATCGCGCGACCCATTCCAAGCGACGATTCGAGTAGACGAGAGCGTACCGCTACCCATGGCCCGCTGGGGGTTTCGGGCGGCCGGCACACAGGGGACAAGGGCGGGGATTCTCGCGAATTCCGGCCCGCTGTCAATGCCGGTTTAGGCCCTCGAACACGCCGTGCCGATCTCGCGACAGCGCTTTGAGTTACGGCGATTCACACCCCCGCGCAGACCAGGCGGTGCCCAGCGCGGCAACCTGCATTTCAAGCGACCAGCCCGCGACCGGCCTCCCAATGCTCCCCACGACGCGCCAGGGCGAATAGAATGCCCGCCGGTGCGGCCGGCCGATTGCGCGCGGTGCGGGGTCGACGCTCGCCAACTACCTTTTCTGTCTGACAAGTCGCCAGGGGTTTCATGGCACACCCGCCTATCGATCTGACTCAATTCGAAACACGCGAAATTCTCTGGAACATCGGTCCCGTGACCAAGGGCGCGATGTACGTCTTGTTTCTGGTTTCGGCCGGCATCTGCGGCTATGGCCTGTGGCAGCGCGTGCGAGTGTGGCGGCGTGGCCTGCGCGCGCAACCGGTCGGCGCGGCTGGCGAGAATTCTCAGGCGGGCCAGGCGCCACGCCCGTGGTTGCCGTCGGGTTGGGCCGGTCGGGTGGCGCGGCAGGTGTTCGCGCAGCAGATTATTCGTCGCATTCCACTCGCCTGGGCCAGCCACATGGCGGTGTTCTATGGCTTCCTGGTGCTGTTCATCGGCACGGTGATCGTGGCGGTGCAAGACTACAGCCTGTATGTGCTGCCGTTTCCTGACTATTACTTCTTTCAAGGAATGTTTTACCGAGTGGTCTCGGCCGCGCTCGAACTGTTTGGGGTGGGGTTCCTGGCAGGGTTGGCGATCGCCATGGCTCGGCGGGGCGGCCTCACCCGCGTGCGACCATCGTCGCGACCAATCGACGCGGCCATTTTGTGGCTGTTCCTGGCCATCGGCGTGACCGGCTTTGCAATCGAGGCCCTGCGGCTAGTCGGCACCGGATTCCCCGCCTTCGAGCGAGTCGATTCCTTTGTGGCCTGGCCGCTGGGTCGGACGTTGGTGCTGGCCGGACTTTCGACCGAGGGAGCTTGCACCGCGCACTTCGTGCTGTGGTGGGTTCATATGCTGGCCGTGTTCACCTTCATTGCGATGCTGCCCTATACCAAGCTGCGGCATTTGCTGGTGGCGCCGGTGAACATCGCGCTGAGTCCCCCATGGCATTCGGGGCGGCTCGAGCCGGTGAGCCTGGAATTGGTCGAGGAAACCGGGCGGTTCGGCCTGGCCAAGATCGAGGAGTTTCCAAGGCAGCGGCTGTTCAGCTACGACGCCTGCACCCACTGTCGCCGCTGCGAGAGCGCGTGTCCTGCCTTTGCCACGCACAAGCCGCTGTCGCCCATGCGCGTGGTGCTCGACCTGGCTGCCGCTGGCAACACCACGGAAAGCTTGCACGGCGCGGTGATCTCTGCCGAAACGTAATGGAGCTGCACCACCTGTGGCGCCAGCTTGCACAATTGCCCCGTGGCCATCTACCAGATGGGCACGAACAACGAAATGCTTCGCCACCAGGTCGG
>CAYSXM010000599.1:0-3498 GCA_964434905.1 uncultured Pirellulales bacterium
GGCGACGTGGCCGAGCGGGTTTACGACCTGGCCTGGTCGGCAGACGGAACGCGGCTGGCCGTGGCGGCAGGCGTGCCGGGCGAATTGGGTGAAGTGCGCTTGTACGACCCCACGACCGGAGCCCTGGTACAAGAATTGGGCAGCATGAGCGACGCGGCCTTGGGCCTGGCGTTTAGCCCCGATGCCAGCCGGCTAGTGGCCTGCTCGGCCGATCGTTCGATTCGTGTCTACGATCTGGCCACGGCCAAGGAAGTGGTGTTGATCGAGGACCATGCCGATTGGGTGATGGACGTCTGCTGGAATCACGATGGCACCCGGTTGGCATCGGCCAGCCGCGACAAGACATCCAAACTGTTCGACGCCAGCAACGGCGACGCGCTCACCACCTATTCCGGACACGGCGCCACGGTGTTTGGCGTGGCCTTTAGCCCCGACGGTGCCCACGTGTTGTCGGCCGGCGCCGATCGCAAGGTGCATGTTTGGAACCCCGCCGACGGAGCCAAAGTGGCCGAGATTGCCGGGTTTGGCAATGAAGTGTATCGCGTGCTGGTTCGCGACGGACAAGTGTTTACCTGTGCCGCCGACAACACCGCGCGACAGCACAAGCTCGACGATCGCGCCGAGGTGCGCGTGTTCACCGGCCACGGCGATTGGGTGTTCGCGATCGACGTGCATTCGGCCAGCCACCGCCTGGCCTCCGGAAGTTACGATGGCCAGGTGCGGTTGTGGAACGTCGATGACGGCACCACGGTCTCGGCGTTCGCCGCCGCACCCACGGCCACGCCAGTCGCCGCGGGCGGGCCGTGAAAAAATCCATCCCACGGCGACATCGAGTCGCGTAGGGCAGTAGGCGTCGTCGCGAAGGGCAGCTCGTAGACCTGCCGGCACTTGAGTAGCTATAAGGGCAGGCCCCTGGCGGCCTTCCTTGAGCCGTCGTCAGTTTCGTCAGGCCACGGCCTGACCTGCGACGCTACGGAAGTCAACGCAAAGCGGCCAAGGCGCAAAGCAGAGGGGGAGGGCGAACAACGAAAGTGGCAGCCGCGCAGGCTTGCTTCTTGTCGTCCTGGTCAGCGCCGTCCAGGTCGGCGCCGAGCCATGCACAGCCGTCCGGCTCGGTCAGTTTCAGTTCGCCCAGGTTGGCAACGACCCGTTGTCGCGAGCCGTTGGCGCGAGCCGTAGGCCGTGCGATACGATTCGACCGCCCGTCCACCACCAAACGACCTGCGTGCGACCGAAGGCCAAACAGAGTGCAAATTTCAGCGCTGCAACGTAACTCGGCTTAGAAATCGTAATCTGGGTTGTCGCGGCTGAAGTCGCGATCGGTCAGCTCGACATTAAGCTTGAGATCGGCGTGCGTGTAGTCTTCCAGCAACATCGCCGGCCCCCCCTCTTCATCGGGCCAGCCAAACTTGCGATAACGCACCGGGAACCGGTATTCGTCGTCGAAATAGCGCTCGTCGTACCAGAACGGCATCTCTTTAGTCCGCCGCGTGTGACGTATCTCGACACAAGTACAGTCCCGGCCCGAGACCTGCTCGTCGGCACGCACCTTGACCGCCAAATTGCCCCGGCCCAAGGCCGAATTGATATTGCGTACCGAATCGGTCGCCATGTGCAGAATGCCCAAATGCGTGATGGGATACAGATTGCCATCCATGGCCAGCGAGGAATCGATGCGCAGTTTCATCGTGCCCAACCACGCTCGTAGCCCCACGCCATGGCCAATCAGTTTGCCGTCGTTCTGCCCGGTCACGAAAATCGCTTCTTGACCGGCCACCGCCTCCGGAGCGGAATGGCGCAAATAGATGCTGAATGGTTTATGACGAATCTTGACTAGCATGGTCTCACGCTCTTGCAATTCGTCTTCCACGCGCTCTTGCTTGTAAAACGTCATTTGATAGCCGGGCATATCAGAGATCGCCTCGAGCCGGCTCTTGATCCAATCTCGAAACGCCTCGACCGTCGCGGTGGTGTCTGCCGCCGCAACCTGTTCCAGCGCCGCCGATAGCGAGCCCGGTTCGGCTGTGGTGGTTACCAGGGTTGCCGCAGGTTCGGCGGGTGTCGCAGGTGCCAGCTCCGTGGCCGCCGTCGTGGTATCCACGCTCCCGGCAGGAACCGATGCAGGAATCGACGACGCCACGTCGGCCGTAGCCGGAGCAACCGCCGGTGCGGAAATCTCTGGCTCGGCAGCTACCGGTGCAGTCGACACCGGTTCCGCGGGTACCTGGTTGGCCGGCTCAACCTCCGTGCTGGTTGGCAAGGCTGGAATGGTGGCGACCGCGCTGGCCGGTTCGGCCGATGCCGCGGCAGCGGGTGACGCGACGACCGAATCTGGCACGTCTGGTGTCGTCGGGTTATTGGCCGGCTCGACCGGTTCCGGTTCAGCCGGTATCCCGGACAAGGCTGGCCCCGCGACGGGGTCCGAGTTCGCGCCGCTGGAACTGTCCGGCGCCTTGGCGCCCGCACTGCCCGGCATGGCAGTTACCGACCCGGTTTCCTCTGCGGGGGCTTCTGCCGAGATTCCGGCTGGTAAGTGCTCGTCGGCCGTTGGTTCACTCGCTGCGCAACCGGCCAGCAACCCTAATCCCAGGCCTGCGGCGACCAGCGTGCCGCGATAATCTCCCCGGCTGCGTGTGCGACATTGCATGGCGGGGTTCCTTGGGTAGACGGCCAGCACGAGCTAGTCGGCGACCGAGATGACGGTATCAGGAAAGCGCCGGGCCACGTTGCCCAGGTGATGGTATTGATGATAGAGCACGAACTGCAACATGTCTCGCACGCAGAGTTTTCCCAGCAGGGGGTGCGGCAGGCGGCAGCGGTCGAGTGCCTCGTCGTCCCAGCGGCGTGCCCCCGCGACCAACCGTTGGCCAAGTGCCTGCCATTGTCCTAACAGCCGCGCGCGATCGGCCGCCATGTCACCTGGCAGCGCCCTTGCGCTGGGTGCATAGTTGCCAGCTCCGCCTCCGTCGGTCAGCACTTGGCGATAGCGATCGCGAATGGCAGTGTACCCTTCCGGGGCGTGCGGGGCTCGGCCTGCGACCAATCGCAACACCCAGCGTGGCAGCCGCAGCGCGGTGGCCACCGGCGCGTGCGACTTGACCAGGTGGCGCAGATTGTCGGCGGCCGACCAATGCGGCGCCACGGTCGAGTAAAAATTTGCTACCGGCAGAGCCTTCCAGAAGGCCGCTCCCACGCGATACGAATCGTCGAGCGCCGCCAGCAATTCCGCGCGGGTGCGCGGCGCCGCGGGACCGTCGTGCAGTATCTGCCTGGGGTCCATCCTTGCCTCCGGCCGCTGGACAGTGCCCCCTGGGCGCCCTGCAAGGCGCCCCGGGCGCCCTGGGGCAGGTCGATGCTTACAGTTCCTCGACCGCGAAGGTGTCGCCCTGCGACATGTCGCCCGTTTCCAAACCCCGCTTGAACCATCGCACGCGCTGCTCGCTACTGCCGTGGGTAAAGGAATCGGGCACCACGTAGCCGCGGGTCTGCATCTGGATC
>CAYSXM010000600.1:0-3483 GCA_964434905.1 uncultured Pirellulales bacterium
ACCGAGCGGCTGACCAGCGCGCTCGATGAAAGTCTGGGGCTGAAAATCCGCGAGTTGCCCGGCGTGCAGGCGGTTACCTGGGGTTTGCTCGACGTGGTGTCGTTTGAAGAGGTCGACCTGTTTGGCGTACCGGTGCAGGGCTGGCCCGCCGATTCCTTCATGACCGACGACCTGCGATTGATCGAGGGGCGCTCGCTGCGGCCGGGCGATCGGCGGGTGGTGGTGTTGGGCGCGGTGCTGGCCAAGAACCTGAATAAGCGCTTGGGCGATCAGGTGGAGATCATCGAGGACGAACCGTTCGAGGTGATTGGCATTTATCAGAGTTTCAATGTCTATGAGAACGGGGCGATGATCGTTCCCTTGGCCGAATTGCAACAATTGATGGACCGCGCGCACCAGGTAACCGGCTTCAATGTGGTGGCGAGAGAAAACGCCGGCCCTGAGGAAATCCAGCGACTTTCCGACTCGATCAAGGCCCTGGCACCCGGTTTGGAGCCGATGCCCACCGAGGATTTCGTGACCAACAGTTCACAAATTCGCGTGGTGCAGGGCATGGCCTGGCTGACCTCGGCCATTGCCTTGGTGATCGGCACGGTGGGCATGTTGAACACCATGGTCATGTCGGTGTTCGAGCGTACCCAAGAGATCGGCATTTTGCGCGCGATTGGCTGGCGCAAGTCGCGGGTGGTGCGCATGGTGCTCTGGGAATCGCTGCTGCTCAGCCTGGCAGGCGCCCTGTGCGGCACGTTGGGCGCTACACTGGTGGTACGATTGTTGCGCGAACTGCCACAGGCGGCGGGGGTGGTCGCGGGCGGCTTCGACTTGCGCGTGATGGCACAAGGTTTCGTGATCGCGCTGGCGGTGGGGCTGGTAGGAGGTCTCTATCCGGCGTTGCGCGCGGCGTGGCTGCTGCCGACGGAGGCCCTGCGGCATGACTAGCGAATCGCCTCGCCCCGACTTGTTGCGCGTAGAAAAGCTTTCGAAACACTATCCTGACGGCGCGGTTACGGCGCTTTCCGAAATCGACCTGGTGGTGCATCGCGGCGACTATCTGGCCATCGTGGGGGCCAGCGGCAGCGGCAAATCGACTTTACTGAACCAGTTAGGAGCCCTCGATCGACCGACGACGGGCGAGATTTTCTTCGAGGGCCGGCCGTTGTCTGCCTGGGGGCCGCTCGACCGTTTTCGATCGCAAAAGATCGGATTCGTGTTTCAGTCGTTCTACCTGCTACCGGTGCTTACGGCGCTGGAAAACGTGCAGGTCCCCATGTTCGAAACCAGGTGGTCGCTAGCCACGCGGCTGGCGCGGGCGCAGGAACTGCTGCGGCTGGTGGGGCTGGAACATCGCGCAGGCCATATGCCGCGCCAGTTGTCGGTGGGCGAGCGGCAGCGCGTGGCCATCGCTCGGGCGTTGGCCAACGAGCCGGTGTTGCTGCTGGCCGACGAACCGACCGGCAACCTCGACTCGGTAACCGCGCGCGGGGTATTCGACCTGTTCGACAACCTGCATCGCCAACACGGCATGACGATCGTGATGATTACGCACGATCTGGAATTGGCGCAACGTGCCGAGCACGTGGTGCGCATTCGCGATGGCCGCCTGACCGAGGAACGCTAGCTGGCAGACACCAGCCCCAGGCACGCCAGCGGGGCTATTTGCCTTGCAGTCGTTCGGCGGTGGGCTCGGGCTGCCACACATAGAGGAACGTGGGCAGCTTCGATCGCTCCAACCCTGGAATGCTGATGGGCAGCAAGCCCGCCTGCAGGGGCGTGTTGGGCGTGGCGTCGTAGGGCGAGCGAGCGCGATCCTTGGGGCGGTGGAAGAGCACCACCCGGGCGTCGCCGGCGCCACCGGCCGAACGTGCCATGGCCACGGCGTCGTCGAGATAGCCCACCTGGTCGATCAGGCCGCGCTCGAGCGCCTGGGGCGCTGTGAACACGCGACCGTCGAAATCGTCGCGCTGCTGCGCGTTGACTGCGGGCCGGGCTTGCTCGACCGCCAGGCAGAATCGCTGGTGGTATTCGTCGGCCATGGTCTGCAAGATGGCGCGCGCTTCTTCCGACAAGGCCCCCGCGGGCGAGCCCAGATCGGTATGGGTGCCGGCCTTGATGGGCACGCCAACCACGTTGAATTGGGCCATCGTGTCTTGCAGATTATACAGGTTCAAGATCACGCCGATGCCACCGGTGACCGTGGTGGGGTGCGCCACGATTTGGTCCGCAGCCGTGGCCAGGTAATAGGCACCGCCGGCGCCAACATCGAGCAAGCAGGCGATGACGGGCAAGCAGGTACGCTGCTTGAACCGCAGCAACTCGTGCCGCATGATGTCGCAGGCAGTAACACCACCGCCGTGACTATTGATGCGCAGCACCACGGCGCGCACGCACGGATCGCAGGCCACGGCTTCCAACTTTTCGTGGAACACGCCCACGGGGTTCTCACCCATCGACGAGAACCCGGTCAGTTCGCAATTGACCAGCAAACCGTCGACATCGATCAAGGCGATTTTTGTCTGGCCACACGGCCCCTGTCGTTCGACGTGCATTGACACCACCGGCTGCGCACGCGGGGTGGGAGTCAGGTCGGCGAACACCTTGCTGTTGGTGTGCACGCAAAACGGCTTGGTGCAGCCGGCCAACGCGGCGGCCAGGGCCACGAGCAGCGCGACGAGCGCCAACTGGCCAAGTCGCGACAACACCAAGGGTTGCCGGAAAGTTGCGGTCGATGCTGGTGCAGCAGGGCAAGCGTGCGACATGGCGAACCCGGTGGGACGAGTGTCGGGGGAGGCTCACGACGGGCGACACGAGCGGCGTGTCGAACAGGCGGTTTGTGGTACGCAGCCAGTGGCCAGGCAGGCGAGCCGGCAAGTTGGCCAGGGATTCAGGAGCTCGGTACGTGTGTGCTACAATCCGCACGGCCGGTAGATTGGTTATCGGCCGAACAACCGGTGCCAGTCGGTTTTTCGTTACTACCGGTGCAGAGTCGGGCGGAGCGCGTGACGCTGGTACGGGTTAGGCAAGATGTACCGGCGGGCACGGCGTGCAAGGGAAGCGAAACGAGCCTTTCTGGTGGGGGTCGCCGGGTGTCCAAGGATCGAAATTGGCTGATCAGGCACCTCCCCACGTTTCGGTGCGGTTGGGCCAGAGGGTGGTTGCTGGGGGTGCTGGTCGCGGCTCTTTGTGGTGGCGCGCGCGCGCAACAGACGGTCACGGTGAACCCCGTGCTGGGCGACCTGGTCGATCGCGGCGTTTCGCTCGAGGGGGGCGACGTGCTGCGATTGCCGCGGCCCACCATGGCCGACGGGCTCGACGCGGCCGGCCAGCGTGCGGCCCTGGCATCGGTGGTCGACGCCAATCACCCGCTCGAGCAATTAACTCGCAAGAGTGTGGTGGCGCCGTTCGTGCTGAAGTTGTCTTCCGAGGGGAAGTCGCGCGAGGGGGTGGGGCGGCGGATGGACTTGTGGTTCGTGGCATATGGAGATT
>CAYSXM010000601.1:0-3477 GCA_964434905.1 uncultured Pirellulales bacterium
ACACCCACGATACCGCCGGCGTGCAGGCTGCGTCGATACTGCAGGCCGCGGAGGTGGGGTTGGATATCGCCGATGTCGCCTCGGGGCCTCTCTCGGGCATGACATCGCAGCCCAACCTCGACTCGATCGTCGAGGCATTGCGATTCACACCCCGGGAGACCGGGCTCGATGCTGGCGCCCTGGAACAACTGGCGCGCTTCTGGCAAGCCACTCGCGAGTTTTATGCGCCTTTCGAGGCAGGCACCATGGCCCCATCTGCCGAGGTCTATCGCCATGAAATGCCGGGGGGCCAGTCGACCAATCTGTTGCAGCAAGCCCGCGCGCTGGGGTTGGGCGAGCGCTGGCACGAGGTATGTGCGGCCTATGCTGCTGCCAATCAACTGCTGGGTGACATCGTGAAAGTGACTCCCAGTTCCAAGGCGGTCGGCGACCTGGCGTTGTTCCTAGTGACCAACAACCTGGCCGCGCAAGATGTACTGGTAGCCGATCGCGATTTGGCATTTCCCGAATCGGTCGTCGATCTCGTGGCGGGGCGCATGGGCCAGCCGCCGGGGGGCTTTCCCCAGGCGGTGCGCGATCGCGTGCTGCGCGGCGCCACCGAAGTCGTTGGCCGCCCAGGCGATAGCTTGCCTCCGGCCGATCTCGACCAGGTAGCACGCGAAGTGGCTGACAAAATCGGCCGGCCGGCTACACCTCGCGAGGTCCTGTCTTATCTGATGTACCCACGCGTGTTTGTCGATTTCGCTGGCCATGTGGAAGCGTTTTCAGATGTCAGCGTGTTGCCGACGCCCTTGTTCTTTCAGGGGCTCGAACCAGGGGAGGAAGTGGCCGTCGACCTGGAGCCAGGCAAGACCCTGATTATGAAATTCCACACCATGGGCGACACGCGCCCCGATGGTCAGCGGACCGTGTTCTTCGAACTCAATGGGCAACCGCGCAATGTGACGATTGTGGACCGCGCACGCGAGGCGGACATCCCTCGACGTGTGCAGGCCGACTCCGCCAATCCGTGCCATGTTGCGGCGTCGATGCCCGGCATGGTGGTCAGTGTGGTTGTGCACGCCGGCGATCATGTGGCCAAAGGGCAGAAGCTGATGACGCTCGAAGCCATGAAGATGGAAACCACCCTGTACGCCGAACGCGAGGGTCGCGTGGCCGAAGTCTGCGTCCAACCCGGCGCCCAGGTTCAAGCCGGCGACCTCGTGGCTCGAGTGGAATAATTCCTACCGCGGTGAAAGGGGTCTCATGGCAGACGCCTTGCGTTTGCTGGTACTGGGCGCGCATCCTGACGACGCCGAATTCCACGCCGGCGGACTGGCGCTACGGTTCCGTGCGGCGGGACATACAGTGCGCTTCGTATCCGTTACCGACGGCTCGGCCGGGCACCATGCCGTGTGGGGGCTGCCGCTGACCGCGTTGCGGCGCGGCGAAGCCCAGGCCGCGGCCAACTCCATCGGTGCTCAAAGTGCGGTCTGGGATTATCCCGACGGGCGACTAGAATCCACGCTCGCGCTTCGCTTTCAGATAGTGCGCGAACTGCGTGCCTTCCAGCCCGACCTGGTGCTCACGCACCGCACCTGCGATTACCACCCCGACCATCGCGCGGTAGGGCACGCCGTGCGCGACGCTTCGTACCTGGTAACCGTTCCGGCGTTGGCCAGCGATACCCCCGCGCTGACGCGCGATCCGGTAGTCGCCTATTTGCCCGACCGGTTTCGCAAACCAAATCCCCTGGCGGCCGACATTCTGGTCGACGTGACCGACCAGTTTTCGTCGATCGTGGCGCTGTTGGCCTGTCACGAATCGCAGGTGTTCGAATGGCTGCCTTGGCAGCAAGGTCGCCTGGATGACGTGCCAACAGAGGCCCAGGACCGCAGGAACTGGCTCGGCGCTTGGTATGGTTCCTGGCTGGCACAACGCAATGCACCGTATCGTTCACTGGCGCAACAACGCTTTGCAAACCCGCCCACCTGGTTCGAGGTGTTCGAAGTCAGCGAGTACGCTGCGCCGCTCGACGAAGAAGCGCGCAGGCGACTCTTCGGCTGGCTGGGCTCGGCGGTCCAATTTGGGTAATCGAATTGCCGCCCGACTCCCCTGCGCCGCGGACCGACTGCTAGGCGTCGGCCGTTGGCTGCACGGCCAGTCGGCGGTGAAACGCCGCGGCCAGCCGCACCAGTTCCGCCACCTGGAGTTGTTCGGCCCGGCACATGGGGTCGAAACCTTCGGCCGCTAGCACTTCGTCGATCGCGGTCTTGCTCAATTGGTGTTTGAGCATGGTCAGTAATTCGCCTCGCAGGAATTTCCGGCGGTGGCAAAACACTTGTCGCGCGAAGGTATGCAGCCAGGCTACGTCGCCCAGTGCGGCACGGCGCTGTAAATCGACCTCGAGATGGACAATGGCCGAGGTCACCTTGGGCCGCGGCCAGAACACCTGCGGAGGCAGCACTCGAACGATTTCCGCCCGGCACTGGCACTGAATCCAGATGCTCAGTGCACCGTAATCCTTGACCCCCGGCGCGGCCACCATTCGATCCGCCAGTTCCTTCTGAATGGTCACCGTCAGCGTCGCGGGCAATGGTTCGCTGACCAACAAATTGGAAATCAGCGGTGTGGCAATGTTGTACGGCAGGTTCGCGGCCAACTTGAAGCGTCGTCCTGGCACCTCTGCCAGCCGCTGGTGCACGGTGTCCATCACCACCGACGACAAACGGTTCTTGCCGGCCAGTGCGTCTTCGACCAACAGGGTAATGTTCGAGCGATCGGACAGTTGTTCGCGCGCCAGTTGCGCCATGTAGGGGTCGACCTCTACGCTGATGACGTGCGCCGCGCGTGCTGCCAGCAGCTCGGTCAGGCTGCCCGTACCCCCTCCGACTTCGAGCACGACGTCGTCGGGACCAATCTGCGCCGAATCGGCCAGTAGTCGCAACAAGTTCAAATCGATCAGGAAGTTCTGGCCGTGACGCGTCTTGGGATGCAATCCGGCTTCCGCGAAGCGGCGCATCAGGTAGCCACGCGTTTGAGCGGTAGAGGGCGTACTCGTCATATGGTTCTCGAAGTGACTTTTCCAACGGGTGAGTTACCGCAACACGCCGGCCGCAGACTCGCCAGAGTGCATCCGTTCCGTCTCCGCAGGTGGGCACCTGGTGCATCGTCGATCGGGTGCCACTGGCTTTGCCAGTGCTCTGGGGCGCATTGGCGAATACGTGAGTCAGGGGCGATTGCGGTTAGACGCTAGAGACGCGACCCTTTCCGCTCCGCAGCATAAGGCTCATGAATCATTCGGGCTTATTTACCTACTCAGTTGGGACGCTGCACGAGTTGCCGGGCTACATATTTTGCCAACAGGTCGGTCTCTAGGTTGACCGCGTCTCCCGCGCGCAGGTTTCCTAGCGTCGTCACTGCCAAGGTATGAGGTATCAGCATCACGCTGAATCGATCGTCGCGTAGCTCAACCAAGGTGAGGCTCACTCCGTCGAC
>CAYSXM010000602.1:0-3475 GCA_964434905.1 uncultured Pirellulales bacterium
GCCTGTTGTTTGGCAGCGATGGCTACCGGCACGGTGGTCGCAGCAGAAAACTGGCCGCAATTTCGCGGGCCCGGCGCGCGTGGCGTGGTGGTCGATTCGGCCGCGCGCCCCGAAGCCTGGAGTGCGACGGAAAACATCGCCTGGAAGACCGATCTGCCAGGGCTAGGCTGGTCGTCGCCGGTGGTCTGGGGCCGTCGCGTGTTCGTCAGCACCGTGGTCAACTTGGGCGATCGCGAAGCGGTGAAAAAAGGGTTGTACTTCGGCGGCGATCGGCCCAAGCCTCCGGAAGTTGAGCATCAGTGGAAGGTGATCTGCCTCGATCTCGAGTCGGGTGCGGTCGTGTGGGAACACCTGGCCCATGCCGGCGTTCCGACCAGCCCGATCCACCTGAAAAACACCTATGCGTCGGAAACGCCAGTGACCGACGGTGAGCGGTTATATGTCTATTTTGGTAACCAGGGACTGTACTGTTACGACCTGGAAGGCCAATTGTTATGGAGTCGCCCTGGCGAGACGCGCAAGATGCGCTTTGGCTGGGGCACTGCCGCGTCGCCCGCTGTACACGGTGACCGGATTTACGTAGTGAACGACAACGATGAGGCTTCGTACCTGGTGGCGCTCGATAAACGCACGGGGCAAGAGATTTGGAAAGTTGACCGTCCCGACGAGAAAAGCAATTGGGCCACGCCCTTTGTCTGGGAAACGGCTGAACGCACCGAGATTGTTACCCCAGGTACGGTGCGCAATCGGTCGTACGATTTGCAAGGCAACTTGCTGTGGGAGCTAGGCCCCAATTCCAGCATTTCAATCGCCACGCCCTATGCCGTGGATGGGCTGTTGTATCTCACCTCGGGCTATGTCATGGACAAACGGCGGCCGATCTACGCCGTGCGCCCGGGCGCCAGCGGAGATCTATCGCTGCCTGAAGGAAGCACGTCGAGCGACGCGATCGCTTGGAGCCAGCCGGAAGCGGGCCCGTACAACCCTTCGACCCTGGTTTACGACGGGCGTTTGTATGTGTTGCTGGACCGAGGTTTCATGGCTTGCTACGACGCACGCACGGGAACTCCGCACTATGAAAAACAGCGCATTCCCGACGGTGGAAGTTTTACCGCCTCGCCCTGGGCCTATAACGGCAAGATTTTTTGCCTGAATGAAGATGGCCAAACCTTCGTGCTGCGTGCCGGCAACACCTTCGAGGTGCTGCATTCCAATCCGTTGGCAGAGGACGATCTGTCGATGGCCACGCCGGCAATTGTCGACGATCGACTGTTGTTGCGCACGGCGGCGCGCTTGTATTGCGTGAAGGGCGCGCCGTAAGTTCCTGGGGCGCGAACACCATCGCGGCAGACGCCGGTCGGCGCAGCCGGGTACGTGCCGGCCAACTATAGTTGGCCACTCACTAGTTCCTGCAAATCGACGGGCAGGGTGGCGAATTCTTTCCGCGCACGGCGTTGCGCCGGGGCGTGCCCCGATTCGATGGCGCGATCGAGCAGTCCAAACACGTATTGGTCGCGTCCCAAGACACTAGCGACCGCTCGGCGCAGGTCGAGTAACTCGCGAAGCAGTTCGGTTTCGTCCATCACGGTTTCGTTATGGTCGTTCATCGCACGTGCTCCACCCCACGGAACCTTCGGCCACCTGAGCGGCCGGTATCCTGAAATCTAGGTCCGAATGAGGTCACTAGGGGGCTACCAGCGATTTCGGCCTGGCTAGACCGGAAAAAACACTCCGAATGGGGACCATCCAAATTGCCAATTCCAGGAGAAGTGGTATTGACGCAAACCCTTCGTATGGGTGGACTTACGTCGTGGCAGGCGTCCATCTTTGGCGCCTAAGTCGTTTCCCAGTATAGGATTTTGCGTTGACGTGTTTTCGACCACCTTGGTAGAACATGGTCCCGTGATGAGGATTTCGAGTAGAGTTTTCCTGACGGGTTGGGCATGACGCCTGTACTCAAAAAATCCGCAGGCCTCTGGTCGGCAGGTTTGACCATTGCCAGACGGTGTTTTCAGCGGTCCCCCTATTTGGCGCGGTTCTACTACGCCGCAAGGCGGGTTGGCTGCCAAAGCTACACCCGTGCTTCTGTGACCTGGCAACCGGTGTCTCCGGGGACCGTTTTTCAATTTCCCCACGGGGCAAAATCTCGCGGTGCCCAAACCGGAGCGCCCCGCCGTTCGTATGGATGTTTAGCCGATCGGGGCATGGCAGCCCCCTGGCCCTTAGTTTGCCGCCTGCGGCCCATGGATCACAGGCAGATTGGGCAATCCGGCGAGAGGTCCCGTCGCTTCGCGACAGGGTGTTCTTGCCGAGGGCGATGAATGAACCGGGAGGTCAAGATGAAACTCAGCCGCACGTCCGCCGTCGCCGACTATCGCTTGGTGCAACGGTTTGAAGCGATTCGTCGCCGGTTGCTCGAAGCGCGGTATGCCGACCGGTGGGACAAGCCCGTAGCCTATTGGGCATTGCCGGCCGACCGCCGATTGCCGCTGGCTTTTCTTGATCGCACAGTGCGTGACTTATTGAACACCCCATTCGATCGCCTGTATGCCACGCCAGGCGTAGGGCGACAAAAAATTGCCGCGTTGCTGAAATTGCTGGTGCGCGCTGTGCGCGATACGGGCGCGGCGGCGCCGTTGCCGATCGAGCCCGAGGAAGCGGCTAGTGCCGAGCCTGTATTCGAATTCGAAGCCGGATTCGATTCCGATCAGGTTTCAGAGGCCACCTGGTCTCGATGGCGTCGACATGTGGTCGAGCATGGGTTGGAAGACGAACCATTGGGGCGATTCTCACCCTCGCTCGAACACCTGCCACGCGTGCTGTGGGAAGCGCCCCTGCGCAACTACACGGCACTTTCGTTGAACGACATTCGCGCCCTGCGAACCCACGGCGAAAAGCGCGTGCATGGGGTGCTGGAAGTATTTTCAGCGCTGGCATCGGTACTTGGTCGGCTGCCGGTGGGCGGACCTTTAAGTGTGCGCATTGAACCTCCGCGCATGCGCGGCGTCGAGCGCTGGTTGGAACGCGCGATGCTAAGCGCCAAGAACCCCACACCCGAGGAGATCGCCGGCCAGTTGCTGCGGCCCTTGCTGGCGCAGGTACGTCTCGACGCTGGCTCGCTGGTGGCCGACCTGGCGGAACACCGCCTGGGATTACAGGGCGCCGAGACATCGGTTCGCGAGGAAGCCGATCGCCTGGGCCTGACCCGGGCCAGGGTCTATCAATTGCTGGCCGACGTAGCAGACATCATGCGGCTGCGTTGGCCGGCGGGGGCAGCCATGGTGCACGAACTGTCGCACAATTTGCCGACCGAACCCGAACACGCGCGGGAGTACGACCAATTCTTCACCGCGGTCGAGCTGCTGTTTCCCACACGATTAGGCCCCGGTCGGGGCGCTCGGGCGGCGACTGCAAACCAGGCCATGAAGTGCGCCAGCTAGGCCCGAATTATTCATGAGCCTTCTGCCGCGGAAGC
>CAYSXM010000603.1:0-3469 GCA_964434905.1 uncultured Pirellulales bacterium
AGCCGGTGCGTATTCGTTCGATCGCCGATGCACACCAGATTCCATCGCGGTTCCTGGTGCAGATTTTGTTGCAACTGAAAGGGGCAGGCTTGGTGGCCAGTACACGCGGGGCCAGCGGCGGCTACCAATTGGCGCGCCCGCCCGAAGAGGTTTCCCTGGCCGAGGTCATGACGGTAATCGAGGGGCCGCTCGACCAGACATTGGTATCGAGCGCCTCGCCCGATTCGGCGGCCGCCAAGGCACTGATGCAAACCTGGCGCGAAGTGGTCACGGCGGAAGAAGCCCTGCTGCGAGACATCTCCTTGGCGGAACTGGTGGAACGCACACGCAAGCATGCCGAGAACATGTACTACATTTGACTGGGTGCCCGACGAGAGGCGCCGTAACCGAGGAGAGTTCGCATGTCGCAATTTGTCACCGAGATTACCAGCGAAACGTTTTCGGCCGAGGTGTTGGAAACGTCGCAACCGGTGCTGGTCGATTTTTCCGCCCCCTGGTGCTCCCCCTGCCGGGCTATCAACCCGATGATCGATGAGCTGGCGCGCGAATATGCGGGCGTGGCCAAGGTGGCGAAAGTCAACATCGACGACGCGCCGCACCTGGTGTCGACCTACAACATCACCAGCATCCCGGCTCTGTTGCTTTTTCGCGACGGCAACGTGGTGCGACAATTCTTAGGGATCCAGCCCAAGCAGAAGCTCAAGGCCGCGATCGACGACCTGGCGATTCAGAATTAAGCCGCCGGGCGATCTGGGTGCCGCGGGCTTTGGCCAGTGCTCTGGGGCGTCTTGGTGCATACGCGAGTCTGGGGCGCGGCCGCCACCGACCCCTGGCACCCAAACCAACCCGGTCGAGCAAGCCGGCCGTGGCACCCGGCGCTGGCTACTGGCCAGCGGCGCTGTAGGCGGGAATAATACCGGGCAGCGAGCGCGGAGGGCGTGCTCCAAGCCGTTGCCGGAGATCCTTGATTTCCGTGGCAACTCTTCGGGGATACCCCGAGGGACCTGATCGTTGACCTTCGCACCGCGTGTGTCCTCCTGCGCGGACGCGCAGCACTACACACGCACGACATGACTCGTTGGAGCACGCCTCCGCGCTCTGCCTTGCCCAGCGGTCCACGCCCGCTGGCCGAGCAAGTGGCCTTGACCTTTCTCGCTGGCCCCTGGCACGAAGAAGCGCTGGTTCGCCGCGGCGGACGTCTGCTGGGTCACCGGCCGCGCTGGTTGCGCAGTGCTGCCCGCGCCGTGCTGGGCGAGTATCCCGGCCCCGAGCGTCCTGAAGTCGCTACCTTGGTGGTGGCCATCATGGGCCATCCCGCGTTTCATGAGGCGATTTATCGCCGCGGCTATCTGGCGACAATGCGCGTGCGGTTAGGGCGCTGGTGGCGCAACTGGCGGGGCCGGCCGTGGCGGTGGAATGTTCCCGAACTCTGCACAGTGGGTCAGGTGGCCGCGTTGCTGGACGTTGCCCCCACCCAGCTCGACTGGCTGGCAGACCCGGGCTATTGGGAGCGACGCACCGAAACCGAGCCGTTGCGCAATTACCATTATCGCTGGGTCAAGAAGCGCCCCTCGGGGCTGCGCCTGCTGGAAGTGCCTAAGCCACGGCTGAAGTTGTTGCAACGCCGGGTGCTCGACAACATCGTCGCCAACATTCCTCCACACGACGCCGCGCATGGTTTTCGCCCCGGCCGATCGGTGCGCACGTTTGCGGCGCCGCATGCCGGCCAAGCGGTGGTGATTCGCCTCGACCTGGCCGATTTCTTTCCGAGCATCTCGGGCTATTGGATTCGAGCGGTATTTCGCGCCGCCGGCTACAACGATCGCGTGGCCGCGCTGTTGGCCGGGTTGTGTACCACGGCGGCGCCCCCCGATGTGTGGCAGGCGGTGGCGGATCAGTTTCCGCGAGATCGTCTGATCGATTCGCGAAGGCTGTTTCACAGGCCCCATTTACCCCAAGGGGCGCCCACCTCGCCAGCTTTGGCCAACTTGTGCGCGTGGGGGCTCGATCGGCGGCTAGCGGCCCTCGCCCACGCCGCGGGCGCGCGGTACACGCGCTATGCCGACGATCTGCTGTTCTCTGGACCCGAGTCGCTGGCCAGGAGCAGCCAACGGTTTGTGGTGCATGCGGCGGCGATCGCGCTCGAGGAAGGGTTTTCCATCGCCTTTCGCAAAACGCGCGTGATGCGCCGCGGAGTGCGGCAGCATGCTGCCGGCGTGGTTCTCAACGAGCGCCCGCAGTTGCCCCGCTCCGAGTACGACCAGCTCAAAGCGATTCTGCACAACTGCCAGCGGCACGGCGCCGCCAGCCAGAATCGCGCTGGGGTGCAAAACCTCCGCGCGCACCTGGCGGGCCGCATCAGCTACTTGGCTCAGTTCCACCCTGAACGGGGCGCCAAGCTCTGGGATCAATGGCGCCGGATTTCGTGGTGACGTAGTGACGTGCCGCGCGGCGCTCGGCACGGGGTAACGAGCGCGCAAGATGCACTGATGTCCACCCGATCGGTGCCACCCCGGCAAAGAAACACTAGTAGAACCCGTGGCGCCCGAGTAAGAATGCTGGTCTTAGCTCTGTGCGATGCACGCACGGGGCCACGCGTGTCCGAGCGACTCGGCCCCGCGTCAGTGAGATGGGGTTAGGACAGAGTTGGCATTGGCACGCGACACCGGCACCCGAGGCCGCAGGCTCGGGCCAGTCGCGCCTGTACCGGACCTGGTTTTCTGTCCGAGCCCGTGGAATCTCATCATGCGAAAACGCGTTCGGCCTGCGTGGCGTGCCTGGTACCGACGAACCCTGTGGGCCTGGGTGGGGCTGCTGGGGGCCGCGGTGCGCGCCGACGAGCCGATTCCCCATCACCAAGATGCACCGCCCGGCCCGCCCCTTGCGCCCAGCGAAGCGCTGGCACGCATGACGGTGCCCAAGGGCTTTTCGGTCGAGCTCGTGGCCAGCGAACCCGATCTGGTCAACCCGGTGGCAATGACGTTCGACGAGCGTGGCCGGGTGTGGGTGACCGAAAGCGTGGAATACCCGCGCCGGGAACCAGGCCCGGGGCGCGATCGCATCAAGATTCTGGAAGACACCGATGGCGACGGCCGCATGGAACGCGTGACCGTGTTCGCCGAGGGTTTGAACATTCCGTCGGGCATCGCGCTGGGGCACGGCGGTGTATGGGTGGCCAACGCCCCCGACATTTTGTTCCTGGAAGATCTGGACGGCGACGACCGTGCCGATCGGCGGCGTGCGGTTGTCACCGGCTTTGGCCGCACCGATACGCACGAGCTGCCCAATTCGCTGGGTTGGGGCCCCGATGGCTGGTTGTATGGCTGGAACGGCGTGTTCAACCACAGCCACGTGAAACACCAAGGGCGCGAATGGAAATTCACCTGCGCACTGTGGCGCCTCGACCCGCGGACGCACGCCTTTGAACTTTTCGCCGAGGGGACCAGCAACCCCTGGGGCCTGGCTTGGA
>CAYSXM010000604.1:0-3463 GCA_964434905.1 uncultured Pirellulales bacterium
GCAATACGGCGCGGAAGCGAAGTCCCAAATGACGTACTTGAACCATGAGCAGCACCAGACCCACCAGCGTGCCGGTCACGGTGATGCCGTCGGGAATGGTTTTTTCATCCAGATCCACCAGCGACGCGGCCATCATGAACGACAACAAAACCAGGTGCGCCAACGCATGCCAGGCAAGTTGGGCCGATGCGCCGGCCAGCACCTGGGCGCCAGGCGGCAAGGGTGCCAACCGTACCACCTCCCACCACACGATGGCCGGAAACGCCGCCGCCAGACCCAGTTCGACCAGCGCCGGGCGCAGCCAAAACGCGCGACCATGCCGCGGGGCTTCGCCACGCAGGTGCCACCATCCCAGCACAGGCACCCGGGCCCAGCCACGCGCTGGCACCGGCCGGTCGCGACTCCAGGGACTGATCGGCCGCGCATTCCAGGCCAGTGCATACACGGCCCAATTCACCACCGCCCCGACCGCCGCGCCCGCCACCGCAGAGACCAGCAGCAGAGCACTCGTTTGCCAACTGGCCATTAGCTGCGGCCTCCGCCCATGCCGCCCGGAGCCCAGCGGTCGAGTATTCGTGCTGCCACTTCGTCGGGATCGAGCTGCGAGGTATCGATCGAGAAATCGGCCGTCGCGGCGTACCATGCGGCGCGCTCGGCCAACAATCGGCGAAGTTCCTGTTCGGGTTCGGCACCGGTCAGCCGGGGGCGACGGGTTGCCGTCGCGGCGTCGGTCGTTAGCCGTTCCAGCAGCACCTCGGGCGAAGCCGACAGCCAGACCACCGCGCCCATGGTGGCCAACACCGAGCGATTGGCTGCAGCCATCACCACACCCCCGCCGGTGGCCAGCACCACGCGCGGTCGCGCCGCCCATTCGGCCAATACGGCCGATTCCAGGCTGCGGAAGGCTGCCTCGCCCTGGGTGGCAAACAGTTGCGCTATCGTCGCGCCCGCTCGTGTTTCGACCTCGTCGTCGGTATCGGCGCTGGACCAGCCCAGCCGGACGGCCAACCGCCTCGCGACGGTCGACTTGCCCGTGCCGCGGTAACCAACAAGCGCCAGGTTTTCGACCATCGGGCCTGCGCCTCCGGCGCGGTGCGGTACGGTACGGTGCGGTGCGGTGCGGTGGAACGCGTTCGGCACGGCGCCCCGCGCGTGGCAGGCAGCATCAATCGCCCAGCTTGGCAGGTCCGAGGGCGCGTTTCAGTGCGTCGCGCATCACCCCCTGCGGAGCATCGCATTGCGTGAACAACTTGAACTGCAAGGCTGCCTGGCGAATGAACATATCGACCCCAGTCACCGTTGGGCAGCCCCGGGCCCGTGCGTCCTTGATGAGCAGCGTGCTCTCGGGGTTGTACACGGTGTCGAACACCACCACCCGCGCGCGGAGATACTCTTTTTCGAACGGAGCGCTATCGACATGAGGGTGCATGCCGACCGGCGTGCAGTTGACCAGCACATCGAACTTGACGCCATGCCGGGCGTTCCATTCCACGGTCTGGCAGCCCACCGCCTGGGCCAAATGCAGCGCCCGCTCGGGCGTGCGATTGGTAATCAAGACTCGGGCCTGGCGGCGATGGGCCCCGTGTGCAATGGCCTTGGCCACGCCACCGGCGCCCAACAGCAGCACGGTACGACCCGCCAAGGGGCTGTTGTCGCCCCGCGCCCCTTCTTCGCCCAACAGCGCTTCCTCCAAGCTGTCGATCGCGGCGCGATAGTCGGTGTTGTAACCCACCCGCTTGTCGCCGTCGTAGACAATCGTGTTGGCGGCCCCCACGTTGCGTACCGCGCCGTCGACGCGCGCCAACCCGGGCAATACCGTTTCCTTGTGCGGAATAGTCACGCTCAGCCCGCGCACGCCCAGCCGCGGGGCCCAGTCCAGGAATTCGAGCACCTCACTACGTGGTATTCGCCACGGCACGTACACCCGGTTCATGCCCAAATGTCCGAACGCGGCGTTGTGAACCAGCGGGCTGTGGCTGTGTGCGATCGGATCGCCGATCACGCCGAAGACTTCGGTCTCGGCGTTGAGGTCGTCGTAGCGGTAAAGCTGTCGCATTTGCTGGAAACTGAGCTGGCCCGGCGCCAACGTCCGCTCGGCGTCGAACGTCGCATAAGTAAACGGCGAACCAAAACGGCCGCACAGCACGCGCGAGGGGGTGCCAATCTCGCCCATGCAAAAACCAACCGTGGGGCAGTTCGCCCGACGCACCAGTTCCAACATCCGCAAATTGTCCGAAGCATGGTTGGCCAGCGTAGCCAGCTTCACTATGTCGGCATCGAGCGCCGCCAGCCGTGCGTGGATGGCCAGCAGGTCGTCGGGAGTCTTGCGAAAGTCGTGAAAGCTGACGATCCGCCGCGTGGCGCCGTAACGCCGCACCTTGGACGCCACGTCTTCTTCGAGATCGACGTAATCCACTCCCTCGACGATGGCAGTACGCAACAAGAGCAGCCGGTCTTCTTCCGTCCCCGACCAGCGCCCCCCATCGGCCGCCCGGCGACAAGTGGCCACCACCGGGCCTGGCCGATCGGTCAATAGCCGTTTCAGGTTGACCTTGCCCTGAATGTAATCCAACCGCAGTTCGACGAGCGGCGCGCCCAGTTCGACCAGGTGGCGGTGCTCGGCCAGCAGGTGGCGGTGTCGGCCGCGGCCAATCGAAACGCAAATCATGTTGCTGGTACCCGACCACGCCTCGCCCGGTCAATTCACCACGCGCCAGCAGACGGTTTCCGACCACCCTCGATCATGTCGGCACCACCCACACTACACCAGTATAGACCTAGATCCAGCCGCGGGCGCGTCCCTGGCCGAGCACATCCCTGGCAACGCACTCGCTCGGCGGGTGGCACTCGGCCCCTCGCCCCAGCCGCGCCGCTAGCACTCGGTTGCGGTGCCCCGCAAGGGGCCGCCACCCCGGCAACGTGCCTGGCGCAACGCGTCCGGCCAACGCGACCGATCGCCGCGAGGGCGGGCCGGCAGAGCGGCCCGCTGCGAGCCCGCAATTGACTTTGTAGTTCCGCTGCTAAGTGCGCTGGAACTGCCGGTCCAATTCTTCCCGTGTAAACACCAGCGCGGTGGGCCGGCCATGGGGACAATGGTGCGCGTCTTGCACCAGGTGGCGTTGCGCCACCAATGCGGCCACCTCGGCGTCGGATAGCGGGTCACCTGCCTTGATGGCCGCCTTGCACGACATCATGTGCAATAGCTCGTCCAGTAAGTCGCGCCGCTCCGGCGCTTTGGCACCGGCCAACAACGGTTCGATTGCCGCCCGCAATAGCTCGCTGGGATCGATCGACCCGAGCATCGCCGGATAGCTGTGAATCAGCACGGTGTCACCGCCAAACGGCTCGACCTGCAAGCCCAGGCGTGCCAACAGTTCGCCGTGTTCGACCACGGCAGAACACTCGGCAGCGCACAAATCGACCGGCACCGGCACCAACAGACGCTGCGTCTCGAACACGCCCC
>CAYSXM010000605.1:0-3460 GCA_964434905.1 uncultured Pirellulales bacterium
AGCTCGGGATGGGACAGCGCCACCAATGCCACCGGGTCGTGCAACCACACGCCTTCGATGCCCAACCGCTGGTGATGCGCGCGGTAGGTAAACGGCAAGATCCGCCGCAGGAACTTGCCCGCCCTGGTGGCCTCGGCTGGAAGCTGGTCCAGAAATCCGTATTGAAACAGGACCTGTTGGGTCACGTCGAGCGGAACCAGGGTCTTGGTCACCGGCGTGTTCAACACCAAGCGCGCTGCTTGGGGATCGCAAAAAATATTGAATTCCGCCGACGGGGTAATATTTCCGCCGGCCCCGACCGACCCGCCCATGATGACCAGTTGGCCCACCAAGGCGGCCAATTGGGGATCGCGCTGCAGCGCCCGAGCGACGTTGGTCAGCGGCCCCAAGGCGACGATGGTCACTTCCTCGGGATGAGACCGCACTAAGTCGGCCAAGAGTTTTTCCGAGGCGTGCTGGTGAATCGGCACCGCGGCCGGAAACAGTGCGTTGCCCAGCCCGTCTTGGCCAAACACATGCTGGCTATTGGCCGGCAAACCGTGTTCGGGGTCGCTGGCGGCTCCCACCCTTGGCCAGCGGGGTGGGTCGAGCTGATCGACGATGGCGTATACATTGCGTGTGGCTTGCTCGGCCGACACGTTGCCGGCCACGGCGGTCACGGCGAGGACCTCGAGCCGAGGATCGAACAGTGCCATGGCCAGTGCCACGGCATCGTCGATGCCAGGGTCGACGTCGAGAATGACCTTGCGCGGCATGGGGGGCCTGTGCCGAACTGGCTTGAAGCGAAGGACCAGGATTACGGGGACGGTTGCCGAGAGATTCTACGGCCCCCAGCGACCAACCCTCAAGTGCGTTGCGGCCGGTCCGGCGATATTGTTCGCCGGCACGCGGTGCGCGCCGCAGG
The DNA here is from genome assembly GCA_964434905.1 of uncultured Pirellulales bacterium. GTDB lineage: Bacteria > Planctomycetota > Planctomycetia > Pirellulales > CAYNRE01 > CAYSXM01. The sequence goes on from CAYSXM010000605.1 coordinate 905, forward strand.
CCCGAGTCGGTACAATCGCGCACCCTGGTCCCTTACCCCCCTCGGATTTCGCTTAGCGGAGAGCGCTGCACGGTGTTGGAGTCGACGCTTGGCAAATTAGCGGCCCACGAAGATCTGTCGCGCTCGGAAATCGAAGCGGCGATGGGGCAGATCATGCGCGGCGAATGCCGGCCCGAGGAAACGGCGTTTTTCCTCACGGCCCTGGCCTCGAAAGGGGAAACCGTCGAGGAAATCGCCGGCGCAGCCACGATCATGCGCCGCGAGATGACACCCATTCGCACCCGCCGCACCGGGCTGTTGGACACCTGCGGGACGGGCGGCGACGGATCGGCCACCTTCAACATCAGCACCGCGGCAGCCATTGTAACGGCCGCGGCCGGCGTGCCGGTGGCCAAGCATGGCAATCGCAAGGTGACCAGCCGCACCGGCTCGGCCGACGTGCTGGCCGCGCTGGGGGTGAACATCGAGGCCGACCTCGCCACGACCGAAGCCTGTCTCGATGAACTGGGGCTGTGCTTTTGCTTCGCACCGTTGCTGCACTCTTCTATGCGGCATGTGGCGGCAGTTCGGGCCCAATTGGGCTTGCGCACCATCTTCAATCTGTTGGGGCCGCTCACCAACCCGGCCGGCGCTGAATTCCAATTGCTGGGAGTGGGGCGGCCCGAGCTGCGGGCCCCGCTGGCCGAGGTGCTGGCGTTGCTGGGCGCGCGGCGCGCGGTCGTGGTCAGTGGCCGCGACGGGCTCGACGAAGTGACATTGACGGGGCCGACCGATGTGACCGTGGTGGGTGGCGGACCTCCGGAAACGTTGGTCTGGCAACCGGCCGATTTTGGCTTGACCGCCGCCCCGCTCGACAGCCTGGTGGTCGATGGTCCCCAACAAAGCGCGGCGGTGATTCAAAAACTGCTGGCGGGCCAATCCGGACCGGCTCGCGATATCGTCGTGCTCAACGTGGCCGCGGCCATCTGGACCGCAGGCCAGGCCACGGACCTACGCACGGCCGCTACCACCGCGCAAGCGGCCATCGACTCGGGCGCGGCGCGAAATCTGCTGGCGGCCCTGATCGAGCGCACCCAGAACAGACACAAATCGTCAAACGTAGAGGCGTCTGCCCCCGGTGACCGACACGAATAGAGTGCGTGCCATTCTGGCCAGCGACCGTGCATGGTCTGCCTATGCCCTGGGCGATCTGGTGCCGCGCCGAGCCCCGTACGCGCGGTGGCGACGGGCCGAGGGCGACCGTGGACTGACGCTGGTGTATCACGAATTTTCCACGCCCGTGCTGTTTGCCATCGGCCCCATCGACACGGTCTCGCCGCTGTTGGCCGAGGTGGTGGCACGGCACGCGCGGTTGTATTTGCATGTCGATGTGCCCACCGCCGATTGGTTACGTGGCAGCTACGCGATCCAGCACGAGCAACTCATGTGGCGCATGGTGTGGGACCCCAACCAGGTTGCGGCCGACGAGCAACCAACCCAGGCCATCGCCCCTCGGATCACGAGGCTGGGAACCACCGATCTACCGGCCTTGGAAACGCTGTTCGCCGATGGCATTGCTACGGGCGAGGCTCCCGACTTTTTCTATCCACAGATGGTCGACACGGGACCGTTTTTCGGAATCTGGCGCGAGGGTGCCCTGGTGGCCGCGGCCGGCTCGCATTTGTGCGAGCCCGACGAGGGCGTGGCGGCCATTGGCAATGTGTACACACGCCGCGACCAACGCGGCCATGGCTGGGCCACACTGCTCATGCAAACGCTGTTGCACGAAATGCGCAAGCAGCGCGTGGCTACCGTGGTGCTCAACGTCAAGCAAAGCAATGTGGCGGCCGAGCGCATCTATGCCCGGCTGGGTTTTCGCCGGCACCTGGCGTTTGTCGAGGGCCTGGCGGTGCGCTGACAGCCCGAGGAAGATTTCGACGTGCCGCCAGCCGGCCCTGCTCCGCCGGATTCTGGCGCGGAAGCGCTGGCCCAACCGAATGCCCGACCGACGGACCGGGCTACTCGTCGGTGTAGATCCGGGTACTCTCTTCCTTGGTCACGGGGGTTCGCATTTCGTCAGTCAGCAGTTGCACACGCAACCGCGAGTCGCCGGCCGCCTGGCCTTGGACACGCAATCGATAAGCGGTCTCGGCCTTGGGTGCCAAGCGTGACAGCGGCTCGAAGGCCACTCGCTGCCCTTCGATCGTGTGCCCCGTGGGGCCCTCGGCTCCCAACGGCTGCAGCGTTTCGGGCAGGAGCGCCACGATGCGTACGTTGGCCGCAGGCTTGGTGCCTTGGTTGACTACGCGAATTTCGTAGGTCGTTTCCGCGCCGACTTCGATCGGGTCTTCCGTATCCACTACTTCAAACAGAATCGCCGCCAAACCTTCAATCATCACCACCTGTTCCTGCTGGGCTTCGAGGCCCGCTTCGGCCTTGCCTTGCACTACCAGCTTCTGCTCGCCCGACTCGATCGGCAAGGCGATCAATTGGACGTCGCCCGACTCCTGGGCCGGCAGCTCTTCGAGCAACCACCGCACGGCGCGAGTTTGTGGATCGTACTCGCCATAGTTGTTG
>CAYSXM010000606.1:0-3457 GCA_964434905.1 uncultured Pirellulales bacterium
TCGGCCGGGTTGGAACTGCGTGGGATCTGGTTGACGTCGGCCACCAGTTGGGCGTGGCCGTCAAACAGCATGCCCACCGGCAGTGGAGTTTCACCGGGCGACAGCCAGAAATGCAACGGAGAGCTTTCGATCACGGCCATCAGGTGCAGGTACGAACCACCTTCGCGCATCACGCGTTCGCGTTTCTGGACCTGCGCGCTGGCTCCCCGCCATGCATCGGGCACGTTGTCCACGATCACCAGTTGCAAGAACGGCGTGGGGTCGTTGTTGGCCAGTAGCAATCGGTCGGCCGAAGTATCGGCGGTGCGGCCGGCCACCAGCACCTCGGCTAGGCTGGCAGGCGCGGGCATTTGCCAATAGGCCTGGGCCACGGGGTAATATCGGGTCAGCGTCTTACCGTCGCACGCCCAACCCCATCCCACCGCCCCCCCTACCGGTTCCAAGCGCAGTCGGTTGGGCCGGGCCACGATAACCCGATAATCGGTCTGCCGCCGATAGAGCTGGCCGCCCCCCTGGGCTTCGATCGTAATCGTCAGGTTCACGTGCAGCGTGGGCGCTTGGGCCAGCGCCGCAGTCATCCGCCCCAGCACCGTTTCCAGTTCCTCGACCGACAAATCCTCGGGTTCACCGGCGCTGGCAGGGGCTGCCGAGGCGCCCGAGGGTGGCTCGGCACACGCTGGCGCGCAGATCACCGCCAGCAGTATTGCGAATAGCAACCACACGAGCCGCTGCATCGGCAGCAATCTTCCTGCCGCGCACCTTGAACGCATGGCGCTCATGCGGGCCGGACCTGCCCAATCAGGCTCAAGAGCTTGTTCGCGGCCGCCTCGGCAAATTCTGGCTCGTTAATGTGCGCATCGATTTCGAGCAGTTCCACGTCGCCGTGATGGCGTCGCAAAGAACTGAACAGCGCCGCCCGCGCGAACGGATCGTCGAACGGTTGTCCAGGCCGATCTATCGCGGAAACCCCGGCCAAGGGCACGACGATCGCCGTGGGGCCGCGTGCGGTCGCCAATTTCTGACAGATGATCTGGCCCAATTCGGCATTCTCGTCTGCCGTGGTTCGCATCAGCGTGACCGTGGCATTGTGTTGATAAAACGTTCTGCCGGCGAATTGGGCTGGCACCGTGTCGCGTGCGTGAAAATTGACCATATCGAGCGCGCCGACGGAAACTACTTGCGGCACCCCCAGCCTGCCGGCGGCGGTTAACCGGTCGGGCCCGGCCGAGAGCACGCCGCCGACCAGCTCGTCGGCCAGTTCGGTGGTGGTGATGTCCAACACGCCGGAAAACAAGCCATCGGCAAGCAGCGTTTCCATGGCCGCCCCGCCGGTTCCCGTGGCATGAAAAACCAGCACCTCGTAGCCGGCCTCGGCCAGAACTTCCCTTGCACGTTCGACACAGGGGGTGGTCACGCCAAACATGGAGGCCGCTATCAGCGGCCTGTCGGTTGCGGGGTCGGCCACCGGCGGTTCGAACCGCACCAGCCCGGCCATCGCCCGCGCCGCCTGCCCCAACACCAAACGGCTAATACGGTTGACCCCCAAGATGTCAACCACCGCGTTCAGCATGAAGATGTCCTTGTCGCCCACATAGTGCCGCACCTGGCCCGAGGCCAGCGTGCTGACCATCAGCTTGGGCACACCCAGGGGCAGTGCTCGCATGGCAGCGGTAGCAATCGTGGTGCCTGCCGATCCGCCCAGACCCAGCACGCCGCTCAATCGGCCCTGCCGGTGCCAACGTGGCACCAGGTGCGCGATGCCGGCAGCGGCGGCAGCCACTGCAGCGCCGCGGTCGCCAGCTTGTCGCAATGCCTCGGCGGTGGTGCCCGCTGCATGAAAGATCTCTCGCCGGTCGATATCGGCTGGCACGGCCGGGGGGCGCATGCAGCCAGTATCGACCAACAAGGCCGACACACCGTGGCGCGCCAATTCGTCGCGGACCCAGGCCGCCTCGTGGCCCTTGGTGTCGAGCGTCGCCACAATGAAAACTTGCATGTCAATTGCTCCGGCAACCCACGGGCAATCAACCGTCGAACCACGCCGCACTTGACGACGTAGCACCCGCGCGGCTGTCGCCCATTAATAGCGTGCGATGTCGCGGTCGACGGCCAGGGGCGACACGGCGCGCCACACCTGTTGTGCCCGTTCCGTCATCATCCGCAATTCACTCCCCACGGCGATAAATTGCATGCCCTGCGCGGCGCGGCGCAAGGCATCGTCAGGTGACATGCAGTGCATGCCGGTGGGGGTGCCTGTCTTTCGGCCGGCCGCAATCACGCGCGCCAACAGTTCCTCGAATTCCGCGTCGCTGGCTTCGGATCCGTCGGGGCAGCGCATGTTGGCGCGCAGATCGACCGGGCCGACAAAAATTGCGTCGACGCCAGGCAAGGCGTAAATCGCCTCGGCATTCGCCACACCGGTAGGGCTCTCGGTTTGCAGCACCACCAGGATCTCGTCGTTCGCGCGTTGGAAATACTCGCCGGCCGAGGTGTCAAAATTCATGCTGTGCATGCCGCCACCCAAGCTGCGATTTCCCTGCGGGGGATACTTGGCAGCCGCGATCGCCACCTGGGCCTGTTCCACGGTGTCGACCATGGGAACCACGATGCCCCAGGCTCCCGCATCCAGCACGCGTTTGATCAGTTCGTGGGTTCCACGTGGCACGCGTGCCAGCGGCACACCGCCGGCATCGGCGATCGCCGCAAAGATCATCGCCGCCTGCGACCAGTCGATGGCCGAATGTTCCAGATCGAGCGTAAACCACTCGAAGCCAACGCGAGTAATCACCCGCGTGGCAAACAAATCGCCCAACGAGAGCCAGGTGCCAAAACTGGGCAGGCCCTCGCGAAGTTGCCGCTTGACAGGGTTAGAACGCATCGCCGGCTGGTACCCCAGGAATCGAGATTCGGTGCTAGCAGAGGCGCCTGCATCGGCCCCTCGATCCAAACGTCAGCCAGGTCCGAATCGTGGCGCAGGCCCTCTGTTTGGTGATCCTCGCACGATAGCCGATTGGTTCGTACAATGCGACCGCAACGGGGCCTGGCAACCAGGGGAGCCGAACCCCTGCGGAGGATTTCACCAGCTACGCGGATCGCATGTCGACACATTTCACGACGGTTTGCAAAGCGGGAGCGATTCCCGCTGGCCAGGGGGCTACGTTCGCGCTGGGCGAGCGGCTCGTGGCGGTATTCTTCGACGGCCAACATTACCAGGCGATCGACGACCTGTGCCCACACATGGGTGCCTCGTTGGGTGCAGGAACCTGTCACGAAGGGGTCGTCACCTGCCCTTGGCACGCCTGGCGTTTCCGCTTGGCCGACGGCGCTTGGATGGACAACCCACGAATCAAAATCGATTGTTTCGAAGTCCGCGTGCTGGGCGACGACGTGCAAGTTCGGCTATGCGACCCCGATCCGGCCCCAGGCAACACGAGTGAGTGAGTGAGTGAGTGAGTGA
>CAYSXM010000607.1:0-3456 GCA_964434905.1 uncultured Pirellulales bacterium
AATGCCCCGGTACACGAAGCTCAGACTGGTCGTGGGGTAGGTCGCCGTCACGCCCGGCGCGGAGACCACCCGAGCGGTTATCTGCTGGCTGCCTGGCGCCACCGGCAGCGTGAACTCGAAGCCGCCTTGCTGGTCGACCGGTACCAGCCACTCGCCCCCGGTTGCCGTGGCGATGCGCACCAGCACGCCATCGAACGAGTCGACGTTTTCCAACTGTCCCGCGACCGTGGGGTCGAGCGTGCTCGGCAGACTGCCAGCGCTAGATACCGCGTCGGGTTGCAACAGCGCGAAGTCGACCACGCGCGGATCGTGCGACACCGGCGCCGCAGGCTGCAACAGTTGAAACTTTAGTTGGCGCCGCACAGTATAGTTGCCCGACACCAGCCCCACCGCGCCACCCAGATCGGCCGTGTACGGCGCATAGGCCTCGGCCGACAGAACAAACGTCGGCCCTGCCGCGGCGTTCTCCGTGGGGCGAGGCACGCCGGGCACTTGGAACTCGAAGCTGCCATCGTCGTTGGTGATGGCAGTGCCCAACAGCGTGGAACTCATATCGCCTGGCGTCGACGTTTCCTTGAAAAAACGCACGACCACACCGCCCAGCGGCCCTTGCGAACTGATCCAACCCGTCACAATCGGTTCCGCCGCTTGCTGAACGGTTCCGAGGACGTCGTGACTGATCGAGTTTTTCAGGCGCAACCCCGACAGCGCCGGCGGTGCAATGGGTGCCAGCGGCTGAACGGCGATGCCTGCGTTGATCTGCCCCTGCGGATCCAAGTCAGGCACGTCTGGCAAGTAGTCGAGCGACAACCAGTCGCCGGTGGCCGTCAACCCCGCTTCCGGTAACGTCAACCCCGCCTCGGCCAACGGCAACACCACCCGCGCGCGCACCGTCACCTTCCGAGGGTTATTGGCGCTTCCTGGCAGCGCGTAAAGGTTCGTCTGGATGCCGTGCGGGATGTACGTGAAATCGCCACTGCTGTCCGAAATCGCGTAGCCGTCGGGAACGCCGTCCCCGTTCTCGTCGATCTCGATCGTCCTATACTGCGCCTGAAAAAACGCCGGCAATGGCAACGCGACATGCCCCGTTAGAAAGGCATAGCCCGCCACACGTCCACCAACATTGAGGGAAGCGGGCCAGGGAGGGACCGGCGCGCCCCTGGTCGTCGACCTGGTGTGCCACCACTGCGACGCCAAACTAGAAACCTGCGGCAGGTTGACCACCTGGATCGTAATGGAACCCGTCGCGCTCCCTTCGGACGCTGGCTGCCCAGCCAGCGTGGCCGTCACCGCGATCGTCACCGAGTCGACTAGCTTCCAGTCGTTGGAGTGGATTCCCGAATTCGCGGGAAAATGGATCGAGTCCGAGGGCTTGAATGTCAACGTTGCCAGGGCTGCGTTCACCGCGGGGGCCGGGCCGACCAGCGTGAGCACCGTGAATGCCCCGTTCAGGCCGGCGACCGAATTTGTCACCGTGACGCCTGGCGCGGGAATGGCGCTGGTGTCGACCAGCAGGCTGCCCACCGCCGGCACCGTTAGAGTTACCGTGACATCGTCGGTAATTCCCGCGGCGACTTGCACCGCGATCGGTTGCCCCTCGGCGACCCCCACGCCGAGCACATGCTGTGGCGTGACTCCATTCACCGTATTGTTGCTCGCCACGACCTGGGGGCCCGGCACGCTCAAGCCAATCGCCGGCAACACGGCCCGGGCTAGGCTCACCGTGGCCGTCGCAGTCAGAGCGCCACCCCCGCCCGAGTTCCCCAAATCGTCGACTTGCACCTCGATCGAACCGGTCGTGGTACTCGAACTGTCCAAGGTAAACGTCAGCCCCTGGAGCGCCAGGTCGATATCGGCCAGCGAGCCTTCGAACGTCCATGAATCTCCCGCGCCAACCGCTGGGTCGATGATCGTCAGCCCGGCTGTCGACGCCATATGCACACTGCCACCATCGGGCACGATCGTCACGCGCACTGGTGCCCAACCAGCATCGGCATCGCTCACCACGATCGGGTTTCCGCTGGCACGCGAAAAAACCCACGGGCTCTGCCCAGTCACCGTTTGCGGCCCGGGCACCACAACGCGCGGTGTTTGGTTCAGCACCGCCACCTCCAACGCGAGTCGATCCTCGACCACGTCGCGCACCAGCGCCGAGTCGCCGACCACCAACCGCGACGCAATGCGCACCCCAGCTTCGCCGGTGAACCCCGCCTCGGGCGTGAATTGCACGCGCCCCAGCGCCGTGTTGACCGCCGCCACGGAACCTCGCAGCGAGAAGGTCGCCACGCCGCTCGGGGCGGGCGTCCCATCGGGAAACGTAACGCCCACCGGCACGTCAACAGCCGGCCAGCTCAACGTGCCGCGATCGCCCCACAACACGACCTCGACCTGGGCGGTTGCTTCGGGCCCCACCAGTTGCACAAGCCCCACCTGGTTGCTGACCAGAGTCTTGGGTTGGCCAGCATACAGGGTCGGCGCGGTGCCCACCGTGTGTGCCAGCCCGGGATGCAGCGCCACGAACCAGGCGCTCGACAACGGACCGCCACTGGCCACATCGGCCAGGTCGTCGATCGTGGTTCCCAGCCAGGCAGATCCAGCCCCCACCGGAACTTGCACGGAGATTCCCGCCAGTGCATCGCGAAGCAGCTCCAAGGTGCCGCGCGCCACCAGCACTTCGTCGTTGGTCCCGTCCCCCAGCAACAAGCTCAAGCCCGCCACACTTGCCAGCGAGAACGTGCCCGCCGAAATTTGCAGCGTCAACTCCAAAGGTTGCGTTCCCGCGTCGGGGTCCTCCAACCGCAGACCACTTTCGGCGACTGTGCCCAGCGGGGTGGCCGCGCCCGGCGTAATCAACAACGAACCTGGCCCGGTGATTTGCGGCGGCTGGTCCCGCGCATCGATCGCGATCTCCATGGTCTCGGTCGCTGCGAGCGGGCCGCCCGCCCCTTGGTTGCCGCGGTCGTTCACCACCACGGTTAGCGTGGGGGGCGCTGCGGCATCGGCATAGTCGGCCTCGGGGCGAAACGTCATTCCATCGAGTGCTGAATTCAAGGCCGCAAGCGTGCCCAGAACCACCACGGCCCGTGGTGTTTCGCTGAGCACGGTCAGGCCGCCGTGCCCCAGCAGTTCCACCTCGCCGTGTGTGGCCAATAGCGACAGCGCCAGCTCGCCACGGCCCGCGTCGAGATCCTCGATCCACAGCCGGTTTCCCTCCTCGGTCGCCAGCAACAATTCGCCGTTCTGCCACACGCGCTGGCCCGGGGGCACATGAATGACCGGGCGCTGGTTCGCCTGCCCCACCGATATCGCTAGATTGCCATCGGCGCGCAAACCGCCACTGACCCCGCTAGCCCCACCGGCGCCACTGGCCCCCGAGTCGCGCGCCGAAAATCGCACTGTCGCAGTTCCGCGATAACCGACCTCTGGAACAAACACCAATCCCGCCGCCAAGGCGCT
>CAYSXM010000608.1:0-3451 GCA_964434905.1 uncultured Pirellulales bacterium
CTCGGGCACCGACGGCTCGGTGAAGTTGGTGTACACCGGCCACGGCAGCGGCACTTCCGCCCGACGATCCGCCTGAGCTACCCCACCACCAAAAGGCTCGGGCCTGCGAGGCGTCGACGGCCAAGGTCGCAGCCGCGACGACCGCGCCCAAAAACAGCTTCTTTGCCGGTTGGCCAAACATCGCTTTCGTGCTCCCCTGTGTGTGTTTGTGCATTCTGGGGAAGATCTTCCGTCTTCCCCCCCTTCCGAACATAGCAACCCTAGCTTGCAAATCAAGCAAACCAGGAAGGATTTCTTGATTAAGTAGACTGGTCAGGATGATAAGTTCAAGTGCTTTTGGCAAAAAGACTTGAATCATTTGATTGTCCCCCCGGGATCGCCTAGTTTGTCCTGTCGCTCGCTGGTCCCAGTCACTGCGTCAAACCAACCTGAAAACCGCTCGGACGACCTCGAATACCCGCTGGAAACGAACGCTCAGGGCTTTTCGGAAGGTGCTGACCTGAAAAGCTCCGTGGGTAATCGGGGCACTGTGTTTGGAAATCGCTCAAAAACACAACCACTGGGGGGGTGTGACGGGGGTTGGTGGGTTCGGGCTGGGGGCGAGGCAGGTCGGTTGCGGTGGGATAATGGCGGTTGGCCGGGTTGGTTAGCAGGTAAACGTCGAAGCCAAACGCGGCATTTAGCTGACCGCTGAAGAATTCGACGGGCTGCTAGCTACCTGCGAAGTCGCTCTAGGAGGTGTTCCGCGACCGGTCGTAAAATCTCCACCCCAGGCCGAGCTTAGTGCCTCGACCACTAACCGCGGGCCGGCAGGCGGCGCTACCAACCCCGCGCTCGGATAGCGTGTGTGGTGAGTTCGAAACAGGACGTTTCAAGATGCGCCCCCGCCCGCCCTGGCTTCTGACTTTGGCAGCCGCGGGGCTTGTAATTGTCGGCTGCCTGGCGATTGCTCGAGCCGACGAATTGCTGGGAACGCCCGGCCGTTTTCTGGGCCGGCAATTGGCGTGGGTAACAATTTCCATCGCGGTTGCGGTGAGCCTGGCGGTATTGCCGTATCAACGGCTGGCAACTGTCAGTTATTTGGCAGCGATGGTCAGCACCGTGCTTCTGGTGTTGGTGTTCTGGTGCCCGGCCGTGCATGGCGCTCGGCGTTGGATTCCGCTTGGTCCGGCAAATTTGCAACCTTCGGAAATGGCCAAGCTGACCACGATTTTGGCACTGGCCCGGTATCTGATGTACCGAGACAACTATCGCCGGCTAGGCGGACTAATGCTGCCACTGTTGGCGACTTTGTTGCCAGTCGTGCTCATCTTGCGTGAGCCCGATTTAGGCACCTCGCTAGTGTTCTTGCCGATACCAGGCGCCATGTTGATCGCCGCCGGCGCACGCCGGATCGACCTGGCCAAGGTGTCGCTAGTGGGGCTGGCGCTGTGCCCGGTTCTGTGGGGACAAATGAGCAGTGAACAGCGGTCGCGCGTCACGGCCATGTCTGAACAAAATGCGCCGAACCAGCGTCCCACCGTCGATGGCTATCAACTACACCAGGCCAAAAGCTTGCGCGCCGCGGGTGGAGTTTGGGGGAGTTGGGTTCTAGGATCCCAGGAGATTCGACAAGGCGCCTTTCATTTGCCCGCGGCACAGACCGATTTTGTCTTCGCGGTGATCGGCGAACGATTCGGGCTCGTGGGCGGACTGCTGGTGCTGGCAATGTATGGAGTGCTGGTCCGCGAATCGCTACGGATCGCGGCCCGCACGCGCGAACCGTTTGGGCGGTTGATTGCAGTCGGCTGCTCCACGGTGTGGGCAGTGCAGGCCACGGTCAACGTGGCGATGAACCTGGGCGTGGCGCCAGTCACCGGGCTTTCGCTGCCGTGGGTCAGTCACGGTGGATCGGGGCTCGTAGCATCCGCTGCCATGTTGGGGTGGCTCTGGAACATGGCCCTGCACCCACGTTTTGAGGTAACCAACGAGCCGTTCTTGCATCGCAGCGCCCGGGTTTCGACGCGGCGTGGCCTGGCGCGGGTGTGACGTGACAGCCGGGCCACGACAGGTTAGCCTGAGCGCCCCATGGTCACGTTTTTTCCCCTTGCGATGTTCCGACACGGCACATGGCCCCAAGCGCTGTCCACCGCGCTGGGGGTTGTGAGCGTGGCGGCGACCTTGTCGGCGCAGCCAGAAGCTAGTTGGAGCCGGGTAACGCAACACGCAGCCTGGCAGCCACGCGATTCCTGTGGCGAAGCCGTGTTTCGCGATCAACTGTGGCTCCTCGGTGGCTGGTACGATTCGTTTAGCGAACCACCGCGAGACGTGTGGCACTCGGCCGACGGGGTGCACTGGGATTGTGCGACGGAAAAGGCCCCCTGGCGACATGGCGACTTGCCCACGGTCATGGCATTTCACGACCGGTTGTGGCTCATGGCCGGGTGGCACAACGGCCGCTTAGCCGATGCCACTGCAAGCCACGAGGTGTGGTCGACCGCTGACGGCAGCGATTGGCATCAAGAGACCGCGGCCGCACCATGGAGCGCGAGGCTGGGAGCGGCAGGCGTGGTGTTTCAAGACAGAATGTGGATCCTGGGCGGCGTCGAGCGATACTACGACGGCGACGCCAGCCACCTGCGGAACGATGTGTGGAATTCGCGCGATGGACGCACTTGGGCGCAAGTTACCGCTGCCGCCGAATGGTCGCCACGCGCTTATCACGCGGCGCTGGTCCACGACGGCAAGCTGTGGGTATTGGGCGGAGGCAATTATCAACCGACCTATGCCGCGGCGAACGACGTATGGTCGTCGAGCGACGGGACGCACTGGACCCGAGAAACCAGCGCGGCGGCGTGGTCGCCCAGAATCTGGTTTTCCGCCGTGGCGTGGCGTGACCAAATGTGGGTGCTAGGTGGTTGGTCGAACAACCCCTTTGCCAACCACCAAGACGTTTGGCACTCGGCCAATGGTCGCGACTGGCAGGCCTTGCAGACTCCGGAGATGTGGACCGCGCGACACGAACACTCGACCTTTGTCTGGCGCGACGCGCTGTGGGTCACGGCCGGCCATGCCGCGCCGCTGGCCAACGATGTGTGGCGGCTAGATGACTGGAACCAACCGCGGCTGCCCCCGGCGGTCGAGCGTTGACCCGGGGCCGCGTGGCCTAGCGGTGCTCGTTCTGGTTTCGCCGTTATTGAGCCAACCGCGCGGAGTTGGGCTTTGCGATTAGCGAGGCCGAAGCGTGCGTCGACGGCGCCGTCGAAGTGCGCTGTTTCCCGCAGTGGGCCACCCATTTAGGGCAGTCGCGCGCCGCGCCGACTTGATCGTTGTACATACCTGCGCTGCTCGACCAGGCCTGGCCTGGGCCCGCCTGACGGCAGCCTTTGGCTGCGGGCTTGTCACCGCGCGCGGTTGCGGCCGGCACACTACTTCTACCCGCACTTTGGGTGATGCGAGAGACGATCTGCGT
>CAYSXM010000609.1:0-3421 GCA_964434905.1 uncultured Pirellulales bacterium
CCTTCGAGGTAATTCCCCGTGCTCCTCCGGTGATCAACACCGTGGCACCCGCGGCCAGTGGCCAATTCCCCAGGCTCTCGCTCGATAGCGCCGCCGCGGCCGGGCGCCATGTCACACGGCGTTTTCCCAGGCCGATCTCCACGGGGCCCTCGCGGTCACTAAGCTCGGCGACCAGGCTATCGGCCAAGGCCAACGGACTTTGCGCCAGATCGAGGTCCACCGCGCGAACTAGTACCTCTTCCCACTCTTGGGAAATACACTTCAGCAAGCCCAAAATGCCACCGTGTCCAGCGCGAAAATCTGGCTGCGGGCTTTCCATTTCAAAACCCAACTGCCCACCCAACGAGGTCGCCGCCAAGAACACGCCTCCACCCGATGTCGCGGCCTGCGCCAAGTCGCCCGCCATCGCCTTTGCCAGCAAATAGGTCGATTTGACATCCCGCCGCGCGCGCTGTTCGAGCGACTCTTGCGCATCGTCGATTGCCAAGGGGCTGAGGTGGATCAGTCCCCCCAAGGGCCCCACTTCCGTTCGCAATTGATCGAGCAACTGCGCCACCTGCTCGGCATCGACCAAGTCGGCCTCGTAAACGCCTGATTCCAACTTGCGAACGCCCTCCTTGCCCTGACGCACGTAGGCGACCTGCTGCCCAAAATCGAGCAGCCGTTGCGCGGCCGCCGCGGCAATGCCGCGCAGATCGTCGGTCATGACCACGGTGCCCGCCGGCACCAGCCCCAGTGCTCCTGCCGGCAAGGGAACTTCCACCAATTCCACGATCGCACGTTGAATCTCTAATTCCTCGCTCGCCGGCTCACCGTGCGGCTGCCCATTGGTCGCGGCCGATTTGGCCTGGCCATTAGACACCATGTGGTTGACGGAGTGTGCCTTGCGGCTCGATTCCGCGTTCGTTGTACCGGGCTTGTCGACCGCCTGGGAGTTGATGATCACCTGGTCCAGGTAATCCAAGATCCCTCGCAGGCTGCGCAACACGGTCAGCTTTTCCAGTTCCAAGCGTCCGCCCAACTCGCTTTCCTTGCCGCCCAGCGACTCGGCCAGAGTTCCCAGAATCTCCACGCGTTTGACCGAATCCACTCCCAAGTCGGCCTCGAGGTCCAGGTCGAGATCAAGCATCTCTGGCGGATAGCCGGTTCGCTTACAAACCAGGTCCAATAGTCGTCGCCCCAATTCCTCGCGCGAAATAGCCACGGCCGCCTGTGTCTTCGCGATGGTTTGCTCCGTGTCTGCCTGCGCGTCGACCGTGTCGGCCACAGGTCGCGGCGTCGCACTGGACGCGGGTCCGGCACCCGGCGGCGTCTCCACGCTGGACGCTGCGGCGATCGGGGCGCTTGGTCGCGCCAGTGAGCCGGCCTCGGCCACGGCGTGTATTGCGGCGCCCTGGCCTGTCGACGTTTCCAGGCCAGACGGCAGCGCACCCCCCGCGACCAGGTGCAAGTAGTCACGCACCATCGACTGCTGCGCGTCCAGAAATTTCGCCATCAGGTCTTGATAGCGACAGATCACCAACGTGGCATCGTCGGTCGCGTCGCCTGGTTCCAGTGTCGACCAACCGCCCTGCGCCGCATGGGCCGCCGCAGTCTCCGTGGGTGGCAGTAAGCGACCACGCGAATTGTTCATCGATTCGTTCCCTTGCAAGGTTGAAACTCCATTCGGCAACGGCGCACCGCCACCGACACTGCCGGTTTCAATTCTGGTACTGGCGACACCCGCGGCATCGGCCTGCCCACCACCACTTCGCGAGGTGCCAATTGACGACGCCTGGCCCTCGGCCGCGCCAGCCGGCACGTCGACCAAGGCTTCCGCGCCAAGCGCCCCCGGCGGCGGAGCAAAACCAGCTAATTGCTCGGTCGAAAGCGTCTGGCCCAATAGCGGCGGTTCTGGAGCGTGGATCGGCCGGGCGCGAACTCCATTGACCACCCAGGCGCTCGCAGCCAGTCGTGGTTCGCTGGTTTGCAACTCGATCTCATGCACCGAAAACCGGTCTGTTACACGTTGCTCGTAAAGCGCACCGGCATCGAACGACACACCGTGGATCGCCAATTGGCCCAATGTGTGAGCTAATTGCACCAGCCCCGAGCGGCCTTTGACATCGGTAGACACTGCCAGGTGCGGCCGGTCGCCCAGAATCTGTCTGACCAGGCTGGTCAAAACGCCTTGCGGACCGGCCTCGATAAACACACGCGCTCCGGCCGAATACATCGCCTCGACCTGGTCAATCCAACGCACAGGCGATACCAAGTGCCGAGACAATTCCTCAACCAGTTCAGCCGGCTCGCTGCCATGAGGCGCCGCGGTCACATTGGCGTAGACCGGCACCAACGGCGACTTCCACGACACCTGCCGCAGCGCCGCCGCGAACTTGTCCGCGGCACCTGCCACGCAGGGCGAATGGAAGCCACAGGCGACGGGCAGATTTCGCGTCCGAAACCCCGCCTCGACTAGCCTCGAACCGGCCGTGGACAGCGCCTCGTCGGTCCCGGCAATGACCGTTTGGCTAGGTGAATTCAGGTTGGCGATGGTCACACCGTGCAGGTTGCACAGCACCCGCGCCACCGTGGCCGCGTCGGCTTCCACGGCTGCCATCGAGCCGGGAAACTCCTCACTTGCCGCGGACATGAGCTGGCCTCGCACATGCGACAAACGAAATAAGGTCGCTGCGTCGATCGCCCCTGCCGCGGCCAGCGCTGTGTATTCGCCGAAACTATGGCCCGCGACCATGGTCGGAGAAATGCCCAGCCGTGCCAGCAACGACCACACGCCCCAACCCGCAGCCGCCAGCGCCGGTTGTGCGTTTTCAGTTCGGGCCAACTCTTCGATCGAGCGCCCTTGCGCGGCATCGTCAAATTCTGAAGGTGGAAACACGAGCCGCCCCAGCGGTTTGGCCAGACAACCGTCGAGCACCTGCGCCGCACGGTCGAACGACGCCCGCACGGCATCGAAGTTCATGGCCAACTCGGCCAGCATGTTGGGATATTGCGATCCCTGCCCCGGGAACACCAGCGCCACGCCCGGCGCGGCAGCCGGCTGGGCCGAAAAATACACCCCCCGAGGATCACTGCGAAACGTTTCTTCGCCCCGCACCAAAGGCAGCGCCAACAGCAGCTTTTCCCGCAAGTCGTCGCACGACGTCACCACCAGCGCCAACACCGGGTGCGTGGGGTCGTTCGAGTTGGAGCGGCACACCGCCGCCGCCAGGTCCACCAACCGCGGACGCCCACCGCGCGACAGCCCCTGCTGAATCTGCTGCACCGATGCCAGCAGTTTTTCGCGCGTTGGCTGCCGGCAGACCAACAACTCTGCCCCCCATTGGCGATGCGCAGGCGAGGTCTCGTCGAGATAGCCGTTGGTATATTCTTCCAAAACAACGTGAAAGTTCGTGCCGCCAAAACCGAACGCACTAACACC
>CAYSXM010000610.1:0-3401 GCA_964434905.1 uncultured Pirellulales bacterium
GTGCGCTACACCGGCACAGCCTGCGCGCTGACAAACCGTTGGTGGTGATCAACTGCGCTGCACTGCCCGAAACCTTGCTGGAAAGCGAACTGTTTGGTCACGAGAAAGGTGCCTTTACCGGTGCGGTCAGCGCCAAGCCAGGGCTGTTCGAGGTGGCAGACGGTGGCACGCTGTTCGTGGATGAAATCGGAGAGCTGGCGGGCTCGTTACAGGCCAAGCTGCTGCGCGTGCTCGAGGATGGTTCGTTGCGACGAATTGGTTCGATCAAGGAACAGCATGTCGACGTCCGGCTGTTGGCAGCCACCAACCGCAACCTGGCAGAAGAAGTCGCCGCCGGGCGGTTTCGCGAGGATCTGTATTACCGTATCAATGTGATGTCGCTGGAATTGCCCCCCTTGCGCCAACGCGGGGGTGATCTGCCACAGTTGGTCGAACGATTCTTGGGGTCTCACTGGGAAATCGAGCCCCAGGCGCTCGCCGCACTCGACCGGTACAGTTGGCCGGGAAATGTCCGCCAACTGATGAATTGCCTGGAACGAGCCAAGATCATGGCCGAAGGGCACACCGTGCGCCTGGTCGACTTGCCCCGCGAAATCGTCGGACAAGGAGCCGCCAACACGGCCGACCCAGCACGCAACCTAGACTCCGGAGATGACCTCGCCTCGATCCAGCGGGCACACATTGTCGAGGTGTTGAAACGCGAAGCGGGCAATAAATCCAAAACTGCCCGGGCATTGGGGGTCAATCGGCGCAGCCTGTACCGCTTGCTCGACAAATACGAAATTCGGCTCGACGAGGGTGAACGTCCGTCCCCGGTGGGCTGATCACGTGCTGCCCTGGTCGGTGTCGCACATCGCGCGCAGGGCAAGGGCTAGCGTCCTGCGGCCTGCTTCTCGGCTTCGGCCAGCGCCTGGCGGGCACCCACCGAATTAGCATTCAGCGCCACGGCACGGCGAAAACTTTTCACCGCGGCGGCTGTCCTGCCAGCCAGCAGTTCGATGTGGCCTCGCTGAAACCAGGCCAACGGCACGCCTGGGTTTTGTTCGGCATTGCGCTCGACGACAGCCAGCGCCAACAGCGGTTCGCCCCGTGCTACGTAGCCCCGCGCCAGCAGGCCGGCCCCCAGCACGCTGGCCGGGTTGCAGCGCACCGCGGCTTGGGCCAATGCCTCGTCGTCGTGCCAGCGAGCGACTTGCTTTGCGCTCCAGGTGCCCCAGGTCACTAACACCATGGCCACCACAAACCGCGCCCAGTTCCCCGTCCCCGATAGCCATAAGGCCACGGCCAGTCCCCCGCCCCACAGCCCGGCATAGAGATAGCGATCAGCCACGGTCGAATATTCCTGAAAGTAGAACGGCACCAAGCCCCAGACGGGCGCCGGGGCCAGGAAGAGCACCGTCGCCGCCAGGGCCCAGCGGCGTGCGCCGCGCCAGGCCCAGAGCGCCACCCACAGCACCACCACCGCGGCCAAAGCCCCCGCTGCCGAGAGGGGCGCGGCCAAGACCACTTGGGGTGTTCGTCCGTAGTCCGGGCCCAGCTTGATGGGCCAGGCCCACTGTCGCGCATACCAAGCCAACGCGTCGCCGGCCACGAGCGGTCGTTGCCAAGAGGGAGCCCAACTGGCCGCTACTGCGTCGGCCTGCGAGGACTGCGTCAGCCCAGCCAACAGCATGGCGAACAAACACCAGGGGGCCAGCGCCCATGCGGCGCGGCGCCACGAACCGCCCAGCCAGGCCAGGTGCAATAGCCCCGCCCAAACAGGCGTGACGATCGCAGTGGGCTTCGACAACATCGCCAACGCAAACGCTAGCGTGGCAGCGATGTAGACTGCGCTGCGCCAGCCCCTGGCAGCCAGCCGGCGACTCGTTATTTCGTCTCTGGCTGTGAAGGTGTCGCCCTCGCTCTGCTGTACCCAGTCCACATACATCCACAGCGCCACCAGCGACCACCAGGTGCTGCACAGACCCTTGGTTTCAGCGCACCAGGCAACGCTTTCCACCGTCAGGGGATGCAACGCCGTGGCCAGGGCACCGCCCCCTGCCGCACGTCGCCGATGCGCCGCCAGGCCGGCACCCGGTACCGCGGCCAACAACCGGTACAACAGTGCATAGCAGGCCGTCGCCACGAGCGCGTGGAGTACGACATTCGCCACGTGAAACACTCGCGGGTCGAGAGTTTGCGCGACGGTGCCTGATTGTTCGGCGCGATGGAACCGCGCCAGGCACCACCACAGCGTGTGCGTAACCGGGGCATAGATGCCATGCAGGGGTCGGCTCCAGGCGTGCCACAGCCCGGCCACACTGGGTGGATTCAGCACCGGGCTTTCGACCACATGGCTGAAATCGTCGTAGTGTACGAAGCGATGTCGCGCCGCGGGACCGAACACCACCGTCACGGCCAGCCACAACAGCGCCACCGGCAGCGCATGGGCGGCCAACGGCACGCGGGCAACAAGAGTCGTGGTCACCACCAAGTGAACCTTGCGTGTCTAGCGCCGGGTAGTGCGCGCCACAGCCTTCAACTTGCCAGGAACACGGCGTTCTCCGGGGGGGGCGACCCATCTCAACCTGGCTATTGCCCTTCGGCTTGGCCGGGGTGATAGACCACTTTGCATTCGCGAACCACGTCGTCCCAGTAGAACCATTGCGGCTTCAGCTTTCGCTCCGACAGCAGTTGGGCCTGATCGAAGTAATGTGGCGAGTCGGGATGACCCGACTGGCCGTACTGCAACAACGTGGCGCCGCGAATCTTTGGCCCGAACTCGACGACCCCCAAGTACGTGGCGCCGACCACGCCATAGTGCTTTTTTACGGTGCGCAGTAGCGGAATGTTGATGGTCGGCGTGTAGTAGTTAGTGAACACCACCCCCAGAGGGCCGGGCAGCCCCGCGCAGGGCAGGCTGGGCAACGTGTCGCTAAAAGGGATGTCGATGAACTCGGCCACGTCGGCATGCCGCTGCAAGCGATTCACGTCGCCAAAGGGAATCTTCCAATCGCCAAACGTGGCGCTCAGTTTGCCCGCCGCCGCAATCAATGCCTTGAATTTCGCGTGCGGGTCGGCCACATATTGTGGTTTCAGCGTTTCGGCCGGGTAGCCGAAACCGTACAGCTCCTCGTACCACTGCACACACAGCGTAGTGGCCGTCGACTCGATCGTCCCCCGGCAATCCCACGCCAGCAGGTGCTCGAAATAGGGCCGGACCTGGTTGGCCAGGTCGGGCTGCGACGATTCCAACTCGGCAAATTCGCGGCGCAGCCGCGGAAATTCCGTCAGCGCCCAATACACCGTGGTATCGAACGCCGTTTCGCACAGTTGCTCGAACGTCAGATCGTGCATCTCGCGCAGCAGCATCCGGCTGACCTTCGAGCGGCGCTTGTCATCGTGCTGATCCTAGGCCATAT
>CAYSXM010000611.1:0-3396 GCA_964434905.1 uncultured Pirellulales bacterium
CATTCAGACCTGGATTGACGACACCCGCGCGCCACTTTCGGCCAAGGAAGCCTTTGCCCTGGCCCGCGCCAGCTATTACCTTGCCGCTCCTGCTCGCACGGCGTTGTTGACCAGGCTGATCGCGCCCGCCGCCGGCGATTCGCGCGTGCTGTCGGCCATTGTCACAGCCGCTGGCGACGACGCCTTGGCACTTTTAGAGTTGGTGTGGACTCCAATGTCGCCTGCCGGCGTCAGTGCCGTGGGGGCCACGCACCTGGAGCATGTCAGCCTCTTAAATCCGCTGGGGCAGCAACTCGGCCGCGGCCGGACGGACGGCCGCGCGGGGGCGCTTGCCTTGGTGCTCGGCACAACGGCGACCGACCCACGCCGCTGGTTGCTGTTGGCGGGCCTACTCGAGGGCGCGGGGCGCACAACCGACCTGTGGAGCGAAAGCCCCGTGAACGCCGCCAGCGGCTGGGAGCAACTCGCTGCCGCGCGCGAAACCGTGGTCGCCGATGCCTGCCGCATGGCGCTCGACGAGAAGACGCCCGAAGCGCTTGGTACCACCGTGCTCGAGGTCATCGCGCGCCTGGGCACCCCGGCCACGGCACGGATGCTATGGCCGACCTGGAAGGCAGCTAGTGCCGAGCCTCGCCAGAAGGCCCTCGCCCGCACGTTGGGTGCCGTGTGCGATGCCGAACTGGCGACGGAGCTGCTGACCGATCTGGAACGCGCGACTATCGCGGTGCGCGGTGCCGCGCTTCGAGCACTGTTAGACCGCGCGGAGTGTTTGACCGTGGTGGTGGCAGCACTCGAATCGGGAATTCTGTCGCCTTGGGATCTCGACCCGGCACAACAAGAACTGTTACGGCAAGCCGCTGATCCGCTGCTTGCCGCGCGCGCCACCGCCGCGCTGGCCGCGCACGCGCCTGCCGAGCGCGGCGAGGTACTTATCAGCTACGCCGCCGCTGCGCAATTACCAGGAGACCCAGCACGAGGCGGGCCGCTGTTTCGCACCCATTGTGCTATTTGCCACCGCCTGTTCGACCAGGGGCATCGCGTGGGGCCAGACTTGACGGGCGTCGGCGCGCGCCCCCTAGAAACGCTGCTAGCCGATGTGCTCGACCCCTGCCGCCAGGTTTCGCCCGACTATCTGGCCTATTTGGTGGTGGCCAACGACGGCCGCACATTCACCGGCGTGATTGCGGCCGAGTCGGGCGCCAGCCTCACGCTGCGTTCGGCCGATGGGGCCGAGATTACCTTCGAACGCCAGGCCATCGAAATTGTGCGACCTACCGGAAAATCGCTCATGCCCGAGGGCTTTGAGGTAAAACTGAGCCTGCCCCAGGTGGCCGATCTGTTGGCCTTCTTGGCTGCGCCCGAGGCGCGCTGGCTGCTAGAACGACCTACGCCATGAATTCACTTCCGCACGACGATGGCGGACCGCTGTTCGATCGCGTGTGGTATTGGAAGCGGTTGCTGCCCGAGCGTCGAGGGCACGTCTGTCGGGTGCTGGCTCGGGGCGAGTTGAACGCCGCGCTGGTCGAGTTTGTCGATGGCCAACGGGTCGTCACCACTCGTCTGGCGTTACGCCGCGTGCCGCAGCCTGGCACTCCGCCCCGCTAGACCCTCGGGCTCGCACCGCGAGCCTGCCCCCTAGGGCACGATTCAATGCAGACCTCTCGAACCCGGCCGCTCTTGGTCAACGACCCGCACGCCCTGGCGACCGAGGAGCTGTCGCGGCGATTGGAAGTCGATCTGGCCTCGGGCCTGAGCACGGCCGTGGCCGAACATCGGCGCTCTCTGTGCGGACCCAATGAGATCCCATCAGCGCCACCCGATCCGTGGTGGCGAAAACTGGCCGCCCAGTTTCAATCGTTAGTCATCTGGATCCTGATCGCGGCGGCCTTGGTGTCTGGCCTGATGGGCGAGTGGATCGACACGCTCGCCATCTTGGCGATCGTGCTGCTCAACGGCCTGATGGGCTATCTACAAGAAGCCCGGGCCGAACAGGCCTTGGCCGCACTCCAACGGTTGGCAGCTCCCCAGGCGCGGGTTCGCCGCGACCGTTGCACCGCCTCGGTGCTCGCTCGAGAACTCGTGCCCGGCGACGTCATCGAGATTGCGGCCGGCGACCAGGTTCCCGCCGACGCCCGCTTGTTCGCGGGGTACTCACTGCAAGCGGATGAATCGTCGCTGACCGGCGAGTCCGCTCCGGTCGATAAGAATCCCGCCGCGGTCCTGCCCCCAACCACCCCGCTGGCTGAACGCGAAAACATGATCTTCCAGGGCACGGTCGTCACGGCCGGCACCGGTCACGCGGTGGTCGCGGCCACGGGTAGCAGCACCGAACTGGGCGCCATCGCGGGGCTGCTGGCGCGAGCGGGCACCGAGCCCACCCCACTCGAACGTCGGCTGGCCCAGTTGGGTCGCGTGTTGGTGATGCTGTGTCTGGCATTGGTGGCGGTCGTTTTCACGGCTCAAATGGCGCGCGGTGGCCAACTGGCCGAAGTGTTCCTGTTGTCGGTCAGCCTGGCGGTCGCGGCCGTGCCCGAGGGCCTGCCCGCGGTCGTCACGCTCGCGCTCGCGCTGGGTGTGCAGCGGATGGCCAAGCGCAAGGCGGTCGTGCGTCGCCTCGCAGCGGTCGAGGCGCTCGGCTCGGTCACCGTCATCGCGACGGACAAGACCGGCACGCTGACCGAGAACAAGATGCGCGTGCACGCGCTCGAGGCGCTGCCGGGCGCCCGCGACGAGGCCCTCCTCGCGATGGTGCTCGCGAACGACGCGGACCACGTGTGGGAGGCCGGCGCCGAGAAGGCGGGCGACCCGCTGGAGATCGGGCTGCTCATGCACGCGAGGGAGCAGGGGGTGGACCTCGCCGCGGTGCGCGAGCGACACCCTCGCATCGCGGGCCGTCCCTTCGACAGCGAGTGGAAGTTCCAGCGCGCGTCGGTCGAGCACTTCGAGGGAACCCGCAGCTACTTCACGGGCGCGCCGGAGGTGCTGCTCGCGCGATGCAAGGACGACGGCGGCCTCGGATCCTGGAAGACGCGCGCCGAGGAGGCTGCGCGCGGGGGCCACCGCGTGCTCGCTCTGGCCGCGGGCACGGGGGAGCGGGAGCACGACCTCGAGCTGCTCGGGCTGGTGCTGCTGTGGGATCCGCCGCGCCCCGAGGTGCCCGATGCCATCGCGCGAGCGCAGCGCGCGGGCGTGCGCGTCGTGATGATCACGGGCGATCATCCGGGCACGGCGGCGGCGGTCGCGCGCAGCATCGGGATCGCCGGCAGCCAGGCGCTCACGGGCGCGGACCTCGACGGGAAGTCCGACGCAGAGCTCGCGGTGATGGCGCGCGCGGCGAGCGTCTTCGCGCGCGTCAGCCCCGAGCACAAGCTCGCGCTCGTCCGGACCCTTCAGCAG
>CAYSXM010000612.1:0-3389 GCA_964434905.1 uncultured Pirellulales bacterium
ATCGTACCAAGATCGGCAGGGGGGCAAATAGCGGCAAAGCGCTTCCATGGTCCACTCGACTTCTGGGCGCGATCCGCACGAAGCCATGACTTCGTTGATCAGGTCGGCCACTCGGTGCGGCGCCCGAGACACTTGCAGCGGACAAGTGCTCGGCACGCCGAGATCTCCCAAGGCGGCCGCCAGTTCATCCACGTGCACGATTACCCCCAGGTGCGCGCCGCTGGCCAGATGGCTGCGACGCTGCGCAACGCGGTTCGTGTCGACTTCACATAGCAGCGGCTGTGCCGCGGGAATTATCTCGGCCAGGGCATAATTGCTGGTCAAGGCCTGATGGATTTGCGCTCCGTTCAACGCGGGCGAGGGGAAAAGCTTGGCAAAGATTTCCGAGGGAAACTCCGCTCTGCTGCCCCACAACCGCAGCGCATGGACCAGCCGGCTTGTCTTGACGCTGGGCCAGTCGGGTGCCAAGCGAACCAGTAGGTCGCGCAGCGACGCTGGGGAGACCAAATCGCGATAAAAAATGCGCGGAGGGAACGAAAGGGGTCTGTCCCGGACCGCGGTTGTTGCTCGTTCGCGCTCTGGCCGGCCGATTTCGTAACGCTGCGCGACTCGTCTCCAGCCGCCAGCGGTCGCCAGACCCGTGCCCAAGCCCAAACAAGCCACAAGTGCTCGGCGACGAATCCGCGGCGGATTAGGTTCCATGAACGTTCGCAGCCCCGGTGCCTGTTGGGCGACCACCTGTCTCGATCCATGCCGCGGCGAGAGGTCCTCAACGTGAAAACCAGCGCCACAAGGGGCGACCTATCAACAACGCGAGTAGGCCCCCTTCAACCCATAGAGCCGCCAGCAACCAGGGCTCGGCGTATGCCGACCACCCAACGGCGTTTTCTCGCACCAGGCAGTACCCCGAGAACCGCTCCGCGAAATATTCCGCCGACATGGTGGTCAATCGCAGCGTGGTACCATCGATGCCCGAAATGCTGGTCTTGCCGTCGATCGTTCGTCGGTCCGTCAACACGATGTAGTGGCCCGTGTCGGTCGCCTGGTCTTCGCGCAAATGGGCCAGGACCGGGAACTCAATGTGATCGAGCCCCGCCATCGACACCTGGAGCGGTTTCACCTTGAGTCCGTGTCGCCCGGCCGCTTGCGCCAGGTCGTCGAGACTGGCGCCGCGGCCAGTCGAGGGTACGTCTCGCAGGCACGCTACTCGCGTCACGTCCACGCCGTTAAGACGCAAGAAAAAGAACAGCGAGTTCGCTCCGCACTCGGGCGCAAACGCAACCCGAATCTCCCGCGGCACCCCCTCGGCACGCGGAAAATGCTCCAGGGTTGGCATGTCCGTGGGCGGTTTCATCCGATCCGCGGGTGCTATCTGCGCCGGCGCAGGCCAAGCCGGCAGCAACAGCAGCGCGATGAACAGCAGTTTGCGCGTCGGTCGAAAGCCGCACCCCTTGCCACGTAGTCGCATCATCGCGGCGCCCCGAGGTTGTCAATTGTTGCAAGAACCCAGTGGGGGGATGGGGTAGTGGTAGCACACTTGCGTTTCATCGCCACAGGACGCGTGCGTCGGCGTACTATTGCCATAGGGCGGCGATTGAACGGTTGTAAAATACTTGTCTTGAAAGGAACACTGTCCTGGGTACGGTGAACCGCACCAGCTAAATGGTGCAATCGTAGGCACATATATGT
The DNA here is from genome assembly GCA_964434905.1 of uncultured Pirellulales bacterium. Classification (GTDB taxonomy): domain Bacteria; phylum Planctomycetota; class Planctomycetia; order Pirellulales; family CAYNRE01; genus CAYSXM01. The sequence goes on from CAYSXM010000612.1 coordinate 1,690, forward strand.
GTGCCTCGGCTGGCGTCGCCTTCCCCGAGCCACCAATCCCGCTCGCGCCGCCGTACACCAGTTTGGCTTGTTCCGCAGGAACCCGCTCGATTGCTCCGTGTGGACCGAGAATTCCAAAACTCAGTCCCACGAAAACCATCGAGAAGAACAAGGCGACTTGCTTCGTCATTTCTTACTCCTGCAAAATGCTTTTCTGAAAGAACTGGAGACTCGCGGAACTTTGGCGCTAACAAGCCACGTTTCGCGTCATGGCTCACCTCCGCTTCGCGTGTGCAGACCGTGCCAAATGTCGATATCGATCGAATCGGCCAACCACCGCGCGGACCCATCCAGGAACAGAACCTGTACGCCCCCCGGGTGTTCACTACGCGACGCGGAAAGTGTGTTCACCTCCTGGGACAACGGTTCCGGCAAACAGGGCATTCTCGCTTGGTGCAGCGCTGCCGCGCCGCTGTCCCGCACCAGCTTGCCACAGCCGATAATGCGGTCCAGAACGAACTCAGGATTCGGCGAGCCCGAGACCGTGTAACGCCCGTGCCGAGCCAAGACACTGGCGCCGATCTGGCCGAGCGCCCAGGCGCCGCGCAGGTCGAATGGACTAGAGCCCGCCCGAATTTCATCGACCGCCACGGTGGAACTCAGACCGTCGGTCACGTGCGCGAAGGAAAACGATTTGTTCGCACCCGCGATTCCCGATCCCCACACGGCGCGATTGTCGTGCAACAGGTCGGTACCCAAGGCGGTAAAACCACTGACGCACGTTGTCCCCTCGATCGCTTGGCCGACCAGGCAATACGCGTCGGGACCAACGTTGATCGCATAGTTTCCCCGCGCATAGGCATTGTCGCCCAAGCCCGCGGCCAAACCCCGCAGGTACACGCGACCCGCCTGGCTGGCCCCATCGCTGGGGCATTTCAACACGGAAAGCTCTGCCAGGCGCACGGTCCGGTTCGCTTCGTGAGATATCGGTTGGGTCGAGTCGAACCTTGCGAGCATGGCCTGCTCGCCCAGCATCGGCAGCAGTGCGACCAGCCAGTTGGCGTACAGTGTGTCTTGGTCGAGCTCGCCATAGCGCGCCACACGATCGATCACGCCAATCGGCAAAATCCCCTGCCCCAGTGGCTCTCCCGAGGGCGACCAGATGACCGCACAGGGCAACGTGCCCAACTGCGCGTGATAGCTAGAAAGCGCAATGCCGAGTTGATGCAGATTGGCGCCGCAGACCGACCGCCGAGAACTTTCGCGCGATGCCGACACGGCGGGCAGCAAGACGGCCATCAATGCGCCCAGAATCGCGATCGAAGCGAGTGACTCGAAAAGCGTCACGCCAGCGGAAGATCGGGTCGGGACCATGAACTTCGCCCCAGACTTCTCGGAGAAGACGACCCCTTGGGTGGACCGTTTCAAACACGAGACTTCCGCGAAACTACCCCCCCCCGGTTTGTCAAGCTAATTTATTTGCTGCCAAGAACGCGCAAGAACGCGAAAGCGCGTGCTGGTCGCCGGCGCCACGCCCGGGCACCCGAAAGCGGTGGGATCCAACCCACCACGCGGCGAATCACCGGAAAGGCTGGCGTATTCCAGCCAGGTACCTGGAAGGCGTTCCTGACTGACGCTGCCAGCGTGCCGGCCCGCTAGCCCGACATGCCATCCATGCCCAGGCGCATTTTCAGTTCCTCGAACTGCTGGGCGAAATGGTC
>CAYSXM010000613.1:0-3383 GCA_964434905.1 uncultured Pirellulales bacterium
GGAACAAGCCATCGAAAGTAGAACCGAATCCTGATGCTTGGGAAACATACAAGGCGCGGAGAACAGGCAACCGACGACCGACAACCGGTCGCCAATCACAGCACGCGCCGCACTACGCCGTGCCCTGCCTGCTCCGCACTTCACTCGCTCGGCCGTCGGTGCGTCACTACGGTGAAAAAAACGTGCCGCCCGGAATGAGTGTACGCCGATAGCGGGGCATCGAACCATGATCAGGCTCAAGGAACGCAGGCGGAAGCCTGCTCTACTGCTCGGAAGCATGCTCCCGGCGGCCGGAATTGCCGCGGGCAAAGTCGGCGCGCATGCCAGAACCCCCGCGGTCAACGCAACCGGCCCAGCACCTGCGATGCCCTGGCTGCACCATCGTTCGGCGCGCGGCTAGCGATTTCTAGGGGCGCCGCCATTCTGTGCCGGTTCCGCCTGCGTGGCGGGCGCCGGAGCCGCCGTGCCTGGTCCACCGACCAGCTCTCGGATGAATTCCACCTGGGGTTGGCCGCCGGCGCCCGTCAGATATTCGCTGACGTATCGCAGTTTCTCGCGGGGGCGCTCGGGTGTAATGAAGTTATCCCCCTTTTGCAGAATGGGCCGCAATTCGGGAATACCGCCGAAAGCCCTGGTGCCGGCCGCCTGACAGGGATACCAATGCCCGCGACCGTCGTCTTCGGTCAAATAGAACTCGGGGTAACAGTGGCCGGGCACCCACACGGTGCGGGCCGGAATGTTCTGCGATCGGCACATGGCGATGAACAGCGAGCTGAGTTCCTCGCAATCGCCGAATTTATCCTTGAGCGCCGCGGCGGCCCCCTTGAAGGCGCCGTTCTTGTATTCCACGTTTTCGCGAACCCAGTCGTAAATCGCTTCTACTTTTTCCCAGGCAGATTCCTTGGTGTCAGCAATCTCCTTGGCAAGTTGTCGAATCTTGGCGTGACGCACTTCGATGCCGGGACTGGGCCCCAGGAACGGTCGAATGTCACGCTCAACTTTCTTGGGGATCTCCAGGCCAGCGGTGGTTTCCGGCGCAGCCAGCGCATGGCGCGTGATTTCATAGGTCAAGATGGCATGGGCTTCCTCGCCCGCCTCGAGCCGGGGTACTTCCATGATCATTTGGCGCACCGAGGGGGCCACCTGGCGAAAACCCAGGTTGGCCACCTGAGGCGAAACATCGGCGGCCACCTCTTGCACCTGCTGCTCCGGCCAGTCGATGGGCAGGGGCGCGCTGGCCACGATGCCCTTGCAGGGGCCGCTGGCAGCACGCACCACAATGCCCAGGCGATACTGCTGCGTTTCCGCCTCGCCCAGACGTAGATCAAGGGGCGAGGGAGCCACCTCGACTGGCGCAGGCTTGGCCGGCGCGGCTTGGACACCCGCGGTGCTGGTGAACATGTCCCAGCCCTGCGGCGCGGCTACCACGGCGCCAGCAAACCACAGCGTGGCCGCCATTCGCCGCGACCGTTTCGACAAGTACCAGCTAGCTGATTGGCAACGAGCGCGCATGAGGGCCACCTTTCACCCACCTGCACCCCCCTCCGTCGGACCCGATCACCAACAGGTCGAGGGGACAAAGCGCGGGGGCATGTTTTGCCGCTATAGAATGGCGCATCTATCAGCCCGAATTATTCATGAGCCTTCTGCTGCGGAAACGAAGGTGTCTCGTATGCTGCGTCAAACCGCCATCGGCCCTGACTCACGTATTCACCAATACGCCCCAGAGCACTGGCAAAGCCAGTGGCACCTGATCGCGGTTTTCCTCGCAGCCACGACACCTTCGACCTCTCGCGACGAAGCTCATGAATAATCCGGGCTCAGGGAGACGACCACAAGTCTAGCTTGACCCGGCGCGCCGCGACACGGAAGTGCCATGCGTGCCGGCAAGTGGGGTTAGCACGGATTTACCGCGCAAAATCTCCCCCAGGCAGGACATCACCCGCGGCCGGTTCCTTGTCTTGAACAAGCAGCCCCAGTGCGTCGCTGCGCTGCCGAATTCACGTTTTGCGCCGCATGGCGGATCTCGCAGCGTGAGGCGCCCCCAAAGGCTTGTCGGCTTCTTCCGCCAGCTGGCTAGCAGCTCGTCGAATTCTTCAACGGATTGCTACGGTGCAACGGCGTCCACGCCCAAGGTTTCGCCTCCGGCACGGGTCGACAGCGCTCGCCACACGGCCTGTTGCACGGTGTCGCTCATCGCCCGACACGAACCATCCAAGAGCAGGCAATGCACCAGGCCGGGGTGATAGCTGCGGGCAGTCAGCGCGGCATAGGTTTTTTGCGTCGCCGATTTGCGTTCTCGCATGCTGACCCAGTCGACATCGTAAACAGCGCCACTCACTGTGCAGGCGACCGACCTGTTCGGCGTGAACAGGCTGGTAAAGCCTGCGTGATAGGATCGACCGTCGTACCACTCGGTATGGCCCGTGTTCTCCATCAGCGTGGGGCCCATTTTGGCCTGTCCGCCCAACGCGCAGATTTCCGAGGGCAGGGTGGGCAGGGTGTCGGTCCCGGCGCCACTATCGCGGAAGGCCGGCGTGTACGAGCGCACCTCGGCCATGGCCAAGGTGTTGCTCAACCCATCGGGCATGTGCTGCGGGCCCAGGCGCGCGTTCGGATAGAACGCCCCGGCGCCGCCCCGATTCTCCACCGGATCGTAAATGAACCACTCGCCGACATTCACCGCGTAGTTCAGCGGGTAATCCGTAGGCGACGGGCCGTCGAGACGCACCTGGTCGTGAATCTCGTTGGGACACATCAACGAGCCTACACGCGTCGTGGTAATCAATTCGCCACTAGGCAGCGTTTGCCCGTCGTATCCCAGGCTGAAGTCGATCGCGCCATAAATGGCACCTTGCTCGAGGTACGGCAAGATCCGGGCTTGGGCGCTCCAGGTGCCACCATCGCCGCCGGATCCCACCGGCACGGAGAAACAATAACTCGGAGGAAAAACCCCCATGGCGGTCTGATAGTTGTGCAGCGCCAAACCCAGTTGCCGCAAATTGTTGAGACAGGTGGTGCGGCGAGCAGCCTCGCGCGCGGCCTGCACGGCCGGCAACAACAGCGCGATCAGAATGCCAATAATGGCGATCACCACCAGTAGTTCCACCAACGTGAAGGCCGACCGGAATCGGCCGGTGGAACCCAACGGGCGCGGGGAACGCCTACGAATCGGCCGTCGGTAAGGAAGCATCGGCAAGTCCCTTGGATGTCGGGGATGTGCCGCGGCGGCTGGCACGAACAGAACTTATTGGAAATGAGACTCAGTATCAACTGTGACTCGTGATTCTACTGGCATCGACCGAGGTGTCAACTAACCAGCAGAAAAAAACCGCGGGATTCCACGGAAAAACCACTAGAAAAGTGGCTTCTGGCGCAGCGCT
>CAYSXM010000614.1:0-3381 GCA_964434905.1 uncultured Pirellulales bacterium
CCAAAACCCTGACCCTCGTCGAGTAGAATGCGCCGCGAGGTCGGCCACGAGTGGCCATCGTCGGTGCTGACTTGAATCGTATGACGAATGCGCTGTTTTTCGTCCTGAGGGTTGGCAAACAGCAACAGCGGTGCCAGGCCGCCATGTTCGCGCTGCAACCAGCGATACAAACTGCCGTTGCAAGTGGGCTCGACCAGCGTGTTGTTGTGGGTCGCGTGCAGGTGCCAGGTCTGGCCACGGTCGCTGGTCGTGACCACCGCACGTCGCTTGCTCGGTCCATGGCGAACGTTGAGCATGATCGTGCCGTCGCCAAGTTCCACGGCCTGGCACTCGTTGCCGCCCGAAAACGCGCGCGATGACACCCGCCACGAATGCCCCTGGTCGTCGCTGAGCATGATGGCCGCGAACGCTCCATCGGCATCGCGCCCCTGAATGGGCATGAGCAGAGTGCCGTCGCGCAATTGAATTCCCTGTTGCGGCGACGGGGCCAGCAACAGCCACTCTTCACGCTTAATCTGTCGTGTGATGTTCTCGGCAGGGCTCCACGACACTCCATCGTCTCGAGAGCGGACCATGAGAAACTGAGCCGTCTTGCCGATCTCGAAACCCGGCTCCGACCCGTTTCCCTGCCACTGATGCGTGCCGGGCTTGCCGTGCACCCAGAGCGCGAACACCAGGATTTCGCCCGATTGTTGATCGATGACCAAACCCGGATCGCCCACGCCGTTTTGAGCCTCGGGCAGGCCACCGTAGGTACCCTGATCCATGATCACCTGCATGGCCTGCCACGTTTGGCCAGCGTCGGTACTGCGGCTGAGGCCCACGTCGATATCGCCCTGCAAGTCCCGCGCGCTGCGGCGACGGATGTCGTAAACGCACACCAGCGTGCCGCGCGGGGTCGTTCCCAGCGCCGGAATTCGATAGGTATGCACGCCCTCTTCTCCCGCCATGCGCAAGGCCACACCCACGCGGTGGCCCTGGCCTGACCCCCGGGCGCGTGGCACACAACGGCCCACCGAGGTGACAACGTTGACGCACTCCACACGCACACGATCTTCCAAGCGCGCGCCAGCGCCGAGGGTACACGAGATCGAGAACACATTGGCGCCGGGCTGCAACAGCCGCCGACCGGAAATGCGAACCGTGGGAGCGGGTCCCGCGAGCTGGCCAAACAAAGTGTCCTGGGCGGCAGTCGCTGCTTTCTCGGGGGCTGCTCGCACGCCAAGCGACTGAATCGCGGCCAGGTTGGTCGTCCCCTCGAGCGACAGGGTCACTTCCTCGAGCGCGACCTCGGTGGTCGCGTCGACCGTGACTACCAGCCGCCCGATCTCGCATTCCGGTTTTCGCAGCAGCACCGGGTGCACATCCTGGGTCATGACGGCCGAAACGGCTTGGGCTCGCACACTCAAAACAGCGCCGACAGATGGCAGGCCACAAAGCAAGAGCCACAGCCACAACAACTCGACGGTCGGACGAACCATGGCAAACTCTCCAAGCTTGGCGGTTACGCCGAGGTTACTTACCCCACACGGCCGTGACCCTGACCCCGGTGCAGTCTAGCTACCAAACCGGACAGAGTTCATGTGCGGGCCCTGAAATCATTGGCCGACGGACTTCCGCCCAGGGCCTGCGCTTGCCCCCGCATCGACCGCGGACCGCGTTGCCTAGGCGATTTCGGCGAGTACAATCCGGCCCCAGTGTCAGGTTGTCGTCGCGGAAAAAGTATCGCGAGGGGAGGCTTCCGTCATGAGTGCGTTCCTGGGGATCGACATCGGCACATCGGGAACGAAAACCCTGGTCATCGACGAGCAAGGCACGATTCTGGCAACTGCCACCGCGGAATACCCCTTGCATCACCCGCGCCCCCTGTGGTGCGAACAGGACCCGGAAGATTGGTGGCAGGCCACGCTGAAGACGGTGCGCGCGGTAATGAAGCGCGCCCGGCTCAAGGCGGCCGACGTGAAGGCGATTGGCCTGTCGGGGCAAATGCACGGTTCGGTGTTCTTAGACGCAAAAGATCGGGTCATACGACGCGCGATCCTGTGGAACGATCAGCGCACAGCCGAACAGTGTGCCGAGATCGAACGCCGCGCGGGGGGACGGGCGCGCTTGATCGAGTGGGTGGCCAACCCGGCCTTGACCGGATTCACCGCCCCCAAGATTCTCTGGCTGCGGCAGCACGAACCACGCTCCTTTGACAGACTGCGCAAAGTGTTGTTGCCCAAGGACGAAATTCGCCTCAGGCTGACGGGCGAGCACGCCACGGAAGTCAGCGACGCCAGCGGCACACTACTGTTGGACGTGCGTCGCCGAGTTTGGTCGCGGCGGTTGTTAAGCGCATTGGAACTCGACGCCGAACTGTTGCCACGGTGCGTGGAGTCGGAACAAGTGACCGGCAAACTACGGCCCGACGTGGCGCGGCAGCTTGGCCTGTCGCCCGAGTGCCTGGTGGTCGGGGGCGCCGGCGATTGCGCGGCAGGCGCCGTTGGCAATGGCATTGTAAGTCGCGGCGCAGCGTCGACTTCGATCGGCACCTCGGGCGTGATGTTCGTTCACTGCGACGAGGCCCAAGTCGATCCGGATGGTCGGCTTCATACGTTTTGTCACGCGGTCCACGGCAAATGGCACCTGATGGGGGTCAACCTGTCGAGCGGAGCCTGCCTGCAATGGTTTCGCAATCAACTCTGCGCGGTCGAAGCGAAGGCCGCTGCCCGGGCGGGGCAAGATATATATTAAACGCTTACGGCAGAGGCGGCCAAAGTACCGGCCGGCGCACAGGGATTGTTTTTCCTGCCCTATTTGGCCGGCGAACGCACTCCCCACGCCGATCCGCTGGCACGGGGCTGTTTTGTGGGGCTGACCCTAGCGCACGGGCGCGGGCACCTGGTGCGAGCCATTCTCGAGGGGGTGACCTTCGCGTTGCGAGACAGTCTAGAAATTCTGCGCGCGCTCGAGGTTCCGGTGTCTCAGGTGCGGGCCTCGGGGGGCGGTGCGAAGAGCACGCTGTGGCGACAGATTCAGGCCGATGTATTCGGACAGAAGGTCGTCCGCCTGAACGCCGAAGAGGGGCCTGCCTTTGGTGTCGCCCTGCTGGCGGCAGTGGGGGGCGGGGCCTATCGCGATGTGGTCGAAGCGTGCCGGGCGACGGTCAGGGTTGTCGATTCGACGAGTCCACGCCAGGCCGCGCGGGGGATCTACGATCGATCGTTTGGGGAATTCCAGGCGCTCTATGGCTCGCTCCGCGAGGATTTTCAGCGGATTGCGAACCTGGGCTGATCACCTACCGGCAATTGTTTCCCTGAGGTAACAGCACTTCCAAAAATTTGGTCGCACGAACGCCGAGCGAACCCAGGTTACGGGGGTGAGCGTCTTTATTGTGGT
>CAYSXM010000615.1:0-3378 GCA_964434905.1 uncultured Pirellulales bacterium
CGCCGGATTCCAGCCATCGCACGCCGCTTACCGATCGCTTGTGCGCCATGCGACTCACGACCCGGCGGGCCGGGTGTCGCTGTATCTGGCTTCGGCGCTCGAGCGATTAACGAACGACGCGCGGTGGGAACTGGCTGAGGCGCTGGCAACCCGGGCCGACTGGAAAACCGACCGCATGCTGCCGCACCTGCTGTGGTACGGCCTGGAACCGGCGGTGGCGCGCGACCGCCGGCGAGCTACTGCGCTGGTCGCCACCTCGCCGATCTCGCTGGTGCGCAAGCACATCGCCCGGCGGCTGACCGTCGATCTGGAACGCGAGCCCCGGCCGGTGGCTGATTTGCTGACGATCGCCAGCGACGAGCCGACGGGCGAGCGGGCCAGCGACATCTTGCTGGGCATGGCCGACGCGCTGCGTGGTTGGCGGCGCGCGCCAGCGCCTGACAACTGGACAACTGCCGCTGCGGCGCTTGCGCAACATCCCTCGGCCGCCACGCAAGCAGCACTGCAAGAACTGCAAGTCGTGTTCGGCGATGGGCGCGCTCTGGATGAACTGCGCCGCGTGGCGCTCGACCCGGCGGCCGAGGCTGAGGCGCGACAGCAAGCGCTGCGGGCACTGCTGCCGAGTCGACCAGCCGACCTGGCGCCCGTGCTGCACGAGCTATTGGGCGATCGCGCGGTGCTGACCGAGGCCTTGCGAGGGCTGGGGCAATACGATCATCCCGACACGCCGCGGCAGGTGCTCGCGCACCAGGGGTTGTACACGCCCGAGGCGCGTTCCGAGATGATCAATACGCTGGTCTCGCGGCCGTCGTACGCGCGGGCGTTGCTCACGGCGATGACCGAGGGCGGCGTGACGCGCGGCGAGGTTTCGGCCTTCCACGCGCGGCAGATGCGTGCCTTTGACGACCAGGAACTGAACCGCCAGTTGGCCGAAGTGTGGGGCGAGGTGCGCGGCACGGCTAGCGAGAAGCGCGCCTTGCTGGAGCAATGGCGGCACGATCTGACGGCCGAGGCGTTGTCGGCGGCCGATCCGCGATTGGGCCGCGCGCTGTTCCAACAGCACTGCGCGAACTGTCATGTGTTGTTTGGCGTGGGGCGCCGGCTGGGCCCCGACCTGACGGGGTCGAACCGCCGCAACCTGGATTACCTGCTGGAAAACATCCTCGATCCCAGCGCCAGTGTCGGAACGGACTTTCGCGCGGTGAATATCGCCCTGCACGATGGGCGAGTGGTGGTCGGCGTGTTGAGCCAAGAGACCGAGCGCACCGTCACGGTGCAAACCGCGCTGGAATCGCTGACCATCGACCTACAAGAGATTGACGAACTGCGGCACTCGGAAATGTCGATGATGCCCGACGCATTGCTGCTGAACTTTTCCCCAGATCAAGTTCGCGCCCTGTTTTCCTACCTCATGGGTGCCGACCAGGTGGCGCTACCCTGATTGTTGACACGAGCGCGGCCGGGCACGGTCGCCCTCGGGTACAGGAACGCCACGCATGGGAGGTCGAGCGGGCTCTGGACCGCTCGTCCGACACCAGGTCCGCAAGTTTGCCTGGGACTGGGCACACCTGAGCTCACCCGCGGGGAAGCGGGAGAGGGCACGCGGGGGGCAGTGGGGCAACGCTTTGCCGGCCCGCGGCGGCTTGCTAGAATAACCCCTTCGTTGGCGCCACGGTTGTCGTTGCGCCCACGGCTACCCCCTGGCGCCATCCAAGCGAGCCGATCATGAGCATTGCCGAACGTCCTGCCTTGTACCAAGAACGGCTGCGTCAAGAGACTAGCCAGGACCAGATCAACGCCGCGCTCGACATTCTGGTGGCTGGCAAGCGTCGCTGGCGCGACTGCCCCCTGGCGGAACGCATCCGGCTGGTCGATGCCTGTGCCGAGGGGGTGATGGCTACCAGTGGCCAGTGGATCGATGCCGCGTGCGAGGCCAAAGGCTTGCCGGCGGATAGTCCGCTGGGAGGAGAGGAAATTGGCAGCGGCCCCATGGCCACCCTGCGCTATCTGCGGTTGCTGCGCCAAACGCTCGATTCGATCGCACGCACCGGTTCGCCGGCGCTACCGGGCGCGGTCCGGACGGGAGCCAGCGGCAAGTTGCAAGTGCAGGTGATGCCCACGCGGGGGTTATTCGATTCGCTGTTGTTCCAGGGGTTCAAGTCGCACATTTGGTTGCGGCCCGGCATCACGGCCGGCAACCTGCGAGAGCACATGGCCAGCTACTATCGTTCCAGCGACAAGCCGGAGGGGGTGTCGCTGGTGTTGGGGGCTGGCAACGTGTCGTCGATCGCGCCGACCGATGCCTTTTCTAAACTGTTTCACGAAGGCAAGGTCGTCCTGCTGAAAATGAACCCGGTGAATGAATACCTGGGCCCCATCTTTGAACGCGCGTTCCGCCCGCTGATCGATGCCGGCTACTTGCAACTAATCTATGGCGGCGCCGAGGTGGGAAGTTTCGCCATCAACCACCCGCTGGTTGACGACGTGCACATTACCGGTTCGGTGTACTCGCACGAAACCATTGTGTGGGGCCCGCCGGGCCCAGAGCGCGACCGCCGCAAGGCGGCCAATGACCCTGTGTTGCAAAAGAGTATTTCCAGCGAGTTGGGCAACGTCACGCCGTGGATCGTGGTGCCGGGTCCGTATACCGACAAGGAATTGCGGTTCCAGGCCGAAAACGTGGCCTCGATGATCACCAACAACGCGTCCTTCAACTGCATCGCCACGAAAATGATCGTGACCTGGAAGAACTGGCCTGATCGCCAGAAATTCTTGGATCTGATCGAAGCCGTGTTGCAAAAAGTGCCGCCACGCAAGGCCTATTACCCGGGCGCCGAAGATCGCTGGAAGAAGTTCGCCGGCGACGAGCCGCGCGGCTGCGCGCCGGGTGCGCTACCCTGGAAATTGGTGCGCGACCGCCAACTCGACCGCGACCCGGTGTATTTCCAGGAAGAGTCGTTTACCTGTGTCTGCGCCGAAACCGCGCTCGACGCCCCCTCGCCTGAAGCGTTCCTGGCCGTCGCAGCCGACTTCGCCAATGAAAAGCTGTGGGGCACGCTGGGCGCTGGGATCATGATTCATCCCAAGTTCCGCCAGCAGCCAGGCGTGGAGGCGAAGTTCCAGGATATGCTCGACCGGTTGCGCTACGGCACGATCGGCATCAATCATTGGCCGGCGCTGAGCTACGCCATGATTTCGCCCCCTTGGGGCGGATATCCGGGCGGAACATTGCAAGATCCGCAGAGCGGCATCGACTGGGTCCACAATACCTACATGCTCGAAGGCATCGAAAAATCGGTGCTGGAAGGCCCGCTGTATATTTCACCCAAGCCGATGTGGTTTCCCAGCCACAAGACCGCGCGGCAGTTGGCCGGCAAG
>CAYSXM010000616.1:0-3367 GCA_964434905.1 uncultured Pirellulales bacterium
AGATTGGGCCCATTGAGCAGCAGCAGCCTGGCCACGCCATCCCTCCCTTGGGGCGGCGTAGTCTGAACGCGCGGGTAGATGTTGTCCAGATCGCCGACGTTGTCGGCAAGTTAAACGCCAATTTGATACGGATGTTCGATCCGCGCCGCAAAAAAAGCGGGGCCCCCAAGGGCCCCGCTGCATTTACCCGCCCGGGCTGATCAGTTGCAGCTGAGCTGCAGCGACCAGTTGCGCAGGACGCCGACATCCAAGCCGAAGGTGTCGATGACACGCAGTGTCCAGACGCCGTTTCCGGTCAAGGTATCGAAGGCGTTCAGGGGCTGCACCGGCGTCCGATTGCCGGTTATCGCGAACGTGCCCGTGGTCAGGCAGGTATTGTTGGCCGCGCCTGCCGAACCCTCGTCGTCGAAGACCACGTTGACGTTGTCCCGACTGCAGCTGCCCGAACCGTTCAGCGGGGCGTTGAGCAGGATCCGGGTCACGCCGGTCGGGCCGGTCAGTTCGACCCGCAGGTCGCCCACGAAGGTATGGGTGGCGACCATGCCGATGTTGGCATCGGTCACGCTAGTGCAGCCGGCGATGGTGATCGTCGAGAGCAGGGGCGGCCCGTTGCCACCGCCCGCGATGCCGTCGGGGATCGGCGCAGGGCAGTTGGTGCCGCCGGACGCCACGCAGGTAGTGCCCGGGGGTGCGACCACCACGTAGACCACGCTGTCGGTGTCGCCCAGCACCGTGCTGGTGCCTGCCTGGCGCGCGCTGACCGAGGCCGCGCGCGTGACCGCCGGGCCGCCGCCAATGGCCAGCGAGGTCGAATCGGTACACAGCATGTCGGCGCCAGGATCGAGCGTGTTGCTCGGACAGGTCACCACGCCTGACACCGGATCGGTCACCACGATATTGGTGAGGCGGGCGGTACCGTCGTTGTAGACGATGTAACGCAACGCCAGGTTGTCACCCTCGAATACGCTCACGCCGGGCGGGTCGTCGGCGTCCTCGAGATTGGCCAGCATCTCGATGCGCACCGCTGCAGTAACCGGCGGCGGCGGCGGCGGGGGCGGTGGCGGAACGGCGTTCTCGAAGCCGTCGGTGAGCAACTCGTCGGGAACCACGAAGCCGAGTTGGGCGATCTGCGTGCCCCAATCGCTGAACGCGTTGGTCGTGACTTTGGAGAATTGGCCGATGTACCAGAAGGTCTCGCCGTCCGGATCGGTCGTCGCCTCGGTGTAGTCGCCCCAGCGGAACGGTGAACCCTCGAACGACTGGTACGGGGTCTCGCCCGCCTTGATCAGAATGGGGTCGCGCAGGAAGCCGGGCGGATCGTTGGCCAGGCGTCCGGCGACGTACACGCCCGGAATCCGGGTCGGTCCGGTCGCGGTGAAGCCGAGGATCATGTCGCCGCGCTCGTTGACCGCGACGTTGCCGAATGACAGCGATTGCCCGAACACGCTGAGCACGCCCGACTGAACGACCGTTACGGTGGCGGGATCGAGCTCGGCCCAGCGTGCGCAGTTGGTCGGCCCAGAACCCGGGTTGCACGACATGTTGTGCGCCATCCAGATGCGACCGTTGCGGTAGTCGGCATCCTGCACCCGCCAGTCATTGGCCTGGATTTGCGCCGCCGCGCCGAACTGCACCTGGTCGATCGGGAACTCGCCGAGCACGCCGGATGCGGCCTCCAGGTCGAACTCGCCGGTACGGGTGAAGGTGTTGGCGCCGAAGGGATCGACCCAGGTCCACATCGAATAGACGTTTCCGTCGAAATCGTTGTCGGTCAGGATGTAGTGGGTGTTGGGCGGTGGCGTCACGCTGCCCTTGATGTCGATCGGTTGCGGCGTGCTCTCGAAACCGGTCGTGCGTTGCACCGGCACTGGCAGGGGGCCGCCCGCATACGCCGCGGCCTTGTTGATCGCCCATACGCGGCTGCCGAGGAAGGCGGTACCGGCGCTGTTGAACATGTTGGCGCCCATGAAGATCGCCTGGGTGCCGATGCCCACGTGCGGGAAATCGAAGAACTCACCGGCGTTGGTCGTGTCGAAGGAATAGCGGGTCCAGGTACCCGTCGGGTCATTGGTGCTGGTCACGGCGAAACAGTAGAAGCCACCACCGCCGTCGACACCGACGAAGAACCGGTCGGCCACCTCGTCGTACAGCACGTTGGGGTCGAAGGTCCCGGTGCAGCCGTTCACGCCGGCGAAGAAGGCGTCAAACTCGAAGGGGCCGGCGATGCTGGCCCCGGCGCGGTTGAACACCTCGAATGCGGTGTTGACCACGACCACCACGTGGCCGGGACCCGCAGCGGTTTCCGGGTCCGGCGGCACGGTCGCCGTGTTGTTGTTGTCGCAGCACTCGGAGACATCCATGGCGTCCCTGTTCACCAGCACTTCGAGCGGCGCCGGGACCAGCGCATCCAGGCGCATGATCGGCCGGCTGACTTGGATGTTGGCATCGGGCGGCTGGCGGCTGGCGGCCTCGCGCAGGGCATCGGCTTCCTCGACCGACAGTCCGGGCGATGGCGGCCGCAGTCGGCGCTTGCGATCGCCGGGATCGGCCATGGATTTGGCCGATGGACCTCGCGGTATGTCGCTCAGGGCGATCGGGCTGGGCGCGACCGGCTTGCCGGCCGGCCCATCGGCGCTGGCCGCAGGCAGGTTGATGCCCAGAGGCGCCGATCCGGAGGCCGCTCCGATCGTGGCGCGGTTGGATGCGCACGCCGACGCCGCGAGTGTCGCCACGGCAACCAGCAAGGTAGGCAGCAGATGCGGTCGGAGCAGTGCCATGAAAGTTTCCCCGGTTTGACCTGACGGCGAATTCGCACGCAGACACGCATGGCGTCGCCAGGCTGTGGTTGGACTCAATAGCATGGCCGTTCGCGACCGCGATGAACCGCGGAACGCTCCTGCCCGGCATCGTGAAATCGCGGCGACGGGCCGGTAGGAACACGCATGCGAGAGGTCGAATAATGGCTCCGTCCGCGGCCATAGGCAACAATTCGTTGCAGTCGGATCGTGGCCGGCGGGTTCGCCTGCGACCGAATCGTTGGTCAGGCCAGACTCGGGCGCCGGGAAAATACTCGTCGGTCCAATAAGTTGGCTAGGTTTCGGGGCACTCAACGCGATGCCAGCACCGGTGCAACAAACGTCGAGAGCGACGCTTCACTGAAGCTCCCGGCCCGAATGTCCGCAATGCGGCCCTGCGAATCGACCAGCACGGTGTACGGCAGTACGCCCTGGACGTCGCCGTAGCGCATCGAGGTGTCGCCGCGGCCCGGGGTATCGAGCAGGATCGGGTAGTCGATCGCCAGGCGCGCGACGAAGTCGCGCACCGCGGCGGGGTCGTCGAGCGCAATGCCGATCACTTCGAGGCCGCC
>CAYSXM010000617.1:0-3366 GCA_964434905.1 uncultured Pirellulales bacterium
AAACTGAGTCATCGCTAAATCAATCGTCTTCATCCTTCGATCGCACCACGCCGCGGATATACAACACGCCCGCCGTGTCGGTTTCAGTACGGTCGGGTTGCTGGCGCAAAGTCTCCGCCTGCGCCCAGGCCAACGAATGCTCTCCCGCGTCGAGGTGGGCCAGGGCTTCTGCCATGGTCGGCAGCACCACCACGCGATGCTTCCACCCCCAGAAAAACATCCCCCACAGCAATCCCCACAAGCCAATCAACCCCAGCACGCCACCGATGACCGCCGTGCGACGATGCGTGTTGAGCCACGTCAGCCCCTGCACGATCCGATCGGCCAGCTTCGACAGCCGATCGCTCAGGGCAGACTTGCCCGAGGGTTTGGCCGAATTGTTGAGGCTGGCTGTAGACATAACCACACGTCGGCCGCTGGCCTCGGAATGCCCCGAGATGGGTTACCCCAGGGCCCTCGACGGGGCACGAGCCCCTTGGGCAATCGAAGCAGGAAGATGGTAAACGACGAGCAAGCGATGCTTTCCCCAGGCGGCCCCGAAGCCAGAACGACTTCGATTCCGATCTCCGCCAAGGAACGCAGCGCAGGCAATGCGGGCGGTTCTGTATCCGAAATCAGTGCTCAACGTCAATTGAACTTCGGGCAGCAGCCCGTCGCGCGCGGCACCTTGCGCAGCCCACACCGGCTGGGGGAACTGGCGGGTTTTGCCGCAGCCCGCATTAATATCGAGCCTTCTGCCGCCAAGTCGAACGTGTCGCACCTGGTACGTTAAACCGCCGTCGTCCCCGACTCATGTATTCATCAATAGGCCCCGGAGCACGTGCAAAGCCCCGTGGCACCCGATCGCAATTTTCCATGCAGCCACAACACCTTCGATTCCTCGCGACGAAGTGGCTGTATAACCCGGCGTTACCCGCGCGAAACCACAAAGAGGAACCAGAAAGTGGTTTGGTGGCCAACGCGATCGCGTGCAACAGAGCAAGTCACGCAGCGCGGCAGAGCAAATCGGACTTAGCGCTCACGCGCGCCGGGCACTAATCGCGGCTCGTCAGATCGGCGGTCAGATACTTTTCGCCGGTCACGCGCTCCATCATCCAGCGATCCATGTCGGCCAGCATGGCCGTACATAGTTCCTGCCCGCCTGGATAAATCCGCAGGTCGACACTCATTCCCGCCGTGTGCAACAAACGCAGGTCGTCGCACACCGCCTGCAACGGATAGGTCGGGCTTTCTCGTCCTGCTGCCAAAAACACCGGCAGCCGCCGAACACGATTCAAATGCGCGAGCGCCGCTTCGCCTCGCGGCAATCGGCCACCCACCGACAACACCCCGGCAAACTGCTCGGGAAATGCCAAACCCAGCCGTAGCGCCATTTCGCCCCCGGCGTCGAATCCTGCCAGAAACACCCGCCGTGGCGCCACGTTCAGCCGCAGCCGCGCCGCGCCGATCGCCTCGAACACGTGCTGTTCCGCCTGCCGTTGGCTTGGTTCGTCGGCCGGCCAGGTAAAGCCGCGGCTTGCCGAGGCACCACTCCCGCGAGGTGCTACCGCGGCGTAGTTCCGCAGGCTCACCAGCGGCATCATCCGCTGCAACTGGTGCTCGTCCTCGCCCGGACCATGCAACCAAACCAACAGCGGATAGGCGTAGTTTCGTTCGTAATGCAACGGCACGAACAACGACCAGGGTCCATCGTCTCCGCCGCGACAAAAGCGGCCCATTTCGACCACGGGCTCCGCCGGCGCTGCCAGCGGGATCGACGGAACATGCTTCGAAAGGCGATACATGGTCGCTCGCGCCTCCTCGATTAACTACCTGCCCGTGTTCCATCCGCCCAGCGCGCGCCACGTCGAGCCGCTGGGACAGCGCGCCGACCAGCAGAGCTAGCTAGTCGCCCCACTAGAGTAATCTTCGCCAGCCCCCGGCAACAGGCCAACTAGCAGTCCATCGCCGGCCGGGCCTGGCGTGTGGGCGCCCGTTCCCCTTGGTCCTGCAAACTTGGTACTGCAATTCTATCGGGGCGCGAGGATATCTACCTCGCGGGTCGGCAATCGCCCCGTGGCCTGCGAAGATCCGCCGGCCAGGCGCGCCAGGGGAAATAGACGGCCTGGGCAAGCTGTGGCCTTGATATCGCGATGACCGACGATGTTGGATCGCGGAATCTCGTGGCGCTCGACCAGGTAATCGATCAATTCCAGCGCGGCTCGCTGCTGCCGCTCGCTTGGCGCCTGTTCATCGAAGTTGCCCACCAGGCACACACCGATACCTTGTGCGTTGAATGGTTCACCTCCCGCGTGCGCGCCGGCCAACTGTTCACGCCAACGAAAGGTTGGTTCGACCACGCCATCGCCCATTCCCTGGCCGTTGCCGATCACAAAGTGATAGGCCACGCCGCGCCACGGCCGCCCTTGACGGTCGGTTCGCCCGCGATGCTCGCGATCGAGTTGTGCCACATCTCCCCCGGCCGTGGCGGTGTGATGCAGCACCACATAGCGCCAATCCCGAGAAACTGTGTCGACACCCCAGGCCTCGCTCCAAGACGCGCGCCGCCGCTGGGCTTCTTCTGCCGCGGCGTCGGTCGTCACGACTTCTGCGTTATTTGGCAAGCCGCTGTTGGTTTCCAAGTCGGACGTGTCCGCAACCGTGGACAATGAACTTGCGTTCCACCGCCGCGCTCCACGCGATGACTCGAACTCCTCGCTCGCCGCGAGCGCGCCGGGCAAGCGCGAAATGCTGCCTGCGGCGTCGGCCCAGGTCGTGACCCGGGCGTTCGCGGAGATTCCAGGAGGTGCCAGTGGTGGTTCGCTGGGGCCGCGAGCCGCTGGACCCAAGCAGCCTCCGGCGGTCAGCAGGCACGCCCAGGCGCACCCCACTCCCCTGGCTCGCATTGATAGCGCTGCCCCGCGCATGCTCCGTCCCCAAAGCGCGCGACAATAGTCCGGACCCCCGCGTCGGGTCAATCGCAGCCGCCACGGCGGCCAACGGTGACCGGGCAAGGTGGGCAAATCGGCGAGATTCCGGCAAACACCGCTACCCCGCTAGCGACTCAACAAATCGACCTCGCCATCCCACAAGCGCAGGCCGCGAAACTCGATCGGCACCGCACTGGCGCCCAGTTGCAATTCCAACGTCCAATCGGTCGCCTCGCGATCGAGCGTCAGTTCCCACGACGACGCTTGCCACTGGGTATCGACCTTTTGGGGCTGAGGCAGCGACCATCTGATCTGGCCGTCGGGCCCGGCCAGCACCGCGAGCAGCGTTCGCGATGCCTCGGCGCGGCATTCCACCTCCAAGCGCAGCGTGCGGCCGGTCGGCGCGTTCAGCCAGCGGCGAACCAGTTTGACCTGCCACGAGGCCTCTGCCCGTTCC
>CAYSXM010000618.1:0-3365 GCA_964434905.1 uncultured Pirellulales bacterium
GTAATGTCCCCCGTGACCGTTAGCGAGCCGCCGCTGGAGGTGAATTGAACGAGGTTGCCTGTGCTGGAAACATCGATGTTGCCGGAGATCGTATTGTTTTGGGCGCTATTTAGCAGCGTCACGCGGCCGCTCGAACTCGCCGTGAGATTCAGGGATTCTGGAACATTGATCCCACCCGCCGGATTCAAGGAGAGGGTGGTGCTGGTGCCCCCATCCGCGCCATTGACAACGGTATGGTTGCCGGCACCCGTCGCGCCTAAGGCATTGGCATTTTGCAGGGTCGTGGTGCCCCGATTGAGTGTCGTGATGCCCGTGTAGTCATTATTGCCACTGAGGATCAGTGTGCCGGTATTGTTCTTCGTCAAGCCGCCCGATCCGGTTACTTTGCCGGCCAGCGTGATGGTTTGGCCATTGGTGTCGATGATGGCCGTGGAATTGATGGTGACGCCGCGCGCGGCAGGAGAAGCGATTGCGCCCGTAGCCCGCAGCGTTCCGCCACCGAAGATCAGGGTGTTCGTGGCGCTGCCGTTGCCCAGCGCGGCGGTGGCATTCGCGTTCAATATGCCCGCTGAAATTGTCGTGGCGCCGGAGTAGCCGTTGGCGCCGGTGAGCGTCAACGTGCCGGCGCCTTCCTTGGTCAAAGGAGCACCACTGCCGCTAATAGCGCCAGCCAATGTGCTGGACGTGCCGGTGTTTGTGACGGTCAGGCCGGTTCCGGTGGAGATTGTTCCGGCAGCCACCGAATTCACATCGACCGTGGTCACGCTGACCGCGCCTGACACGGCGACCGCGCCGTTGATGTTCACCGCGTCCGTGCCGACGCCGGTGTTGATGGTGAGGCCCGTCACACCGGCCGCCGTGCCGTTGAATCCGCTGACGGTGATGGTGTCGTCGCCGTCGGTCGCGGTGGTGTTGATGGTGATGGTGCCGTTGCGAACGTGGGCCGTCTCGAAGGGGGTGCCGCCGCTGCTGCCGCTCACCACAATCGCGGCCAGCGTGCCGCTGGCAGCGTCCAGGCCGTCGGCGAGCGCCACCAAATCGTTCGCGCCGGGCAGCGTCAAGGTGAATGCGCCCGTGGTATCAAAATCAACCGGTTCCAGGTTATCGAAGTGAATCGTCTTGCCGCCGATCGTGATGTCGCCCGATTTGCCATCGGGTCCCGGCGCGGTGCTGCTGGGCGCATAATTCGGGTTCTCCGATCCCGTGCCCAGAATTCGCAGGACGTCGCCGGTGCCGCCCGTCTGCGCCCCGCCGTCGAACGACAGTCCACCCGCAGGAATTGGATCGCCGCCGCTATAGTCCACGGTCAGCGTGTCGTTGTCGCCAGATCCGTTGACCGTGATGCTCGACAGGTCGGCGAGCGGTGTGCTGCGAACGAGGGACGCACCCAAGTAGAAATCGACATCCGAGCCATTCAGCACGATCCGGAAGGCGTCGGCCGTCCCATCGTCGGCAGCAGCGCCGGCAGCCAGCGTCGCGTCGGCGGCGAGCAGGCCGAGCGTGTAATAGCCATCGACGAGCGAGCCGCCCGGTACGGCGAATGAGATCGTGTCGCCGTTCACGGTGACGGGCGCGTTTAACACCGTGAACGCCGACTCGCTGGTATCAAAATCTTCGTTCGGCGAATAGAGCAGCCGGTAGCCGAGCGTGCTGGCTCCGGGCGCGGGAAGCCCGGCAGCGCTGAAGTCGAAATGCAGGTTGGCATCGACGCCGGTTCCGCTGGCATCGACAAACCAGACCCGGTTCCAGCGGGTGTCCACGCCCGCTGGCAGGTCGGTCGAGTCCGGGCCGTTGACAGGCACTTTGTGGCCCGCCAGCACGAAATCGTTGTCGTCGAGCGAGCCAGTGGCTTCGATCCCGAAACCCGCAGCCCCGGCGGAATCGAGCAGGTTCGTGGCATCGACGCGACCAATACCGAACACATCGCGTTCGTAGTCGCCGACGACGGCGAGGCTGTCGCCATAAACATCGGAAACACTCAGCGGAATCGCATATTTCGCGCTCAGAGCATTGGAAACAATGATCTGCTCGGCGCGGTTCAGCACGCTGCCATAGAAGGCCAGTTCTGCCACATCGCCGGGAAAATTCTGGGCTGCCGCGGACTCGGATGGCCCCCCGATACGGTTTATGCGCGAGGTGCCGCTATCGATAACACTGGGACCCAGCGTGCCGCCATCAAACGCGCCGGCGACGTCGTTCCCGGTCGTTCGTTGGACATAAATGATCCTGGGTTCGGGTGTACCGAGGTCGGCCGGCCAACTTGCAGTCCCCGCGTTTCCGCCACCGCGAGTGCGGTTGAAGAAGGTGGGGGTATTCCATGCGCCAATCTTCGTTGTGTCGGTCGTGACGCCATTCGCCGTCGAGCCAAGAAAGAACCCGATCTGCTGACCGATCGTCACGCTGGCGCTCGGCTGAACGACGGCAAAGAACGAGAAGTCATTTCCCGCCGCGTGCGATACGCCCGAGAAGACCAGATCGTCGGTCGTTGACTGCTTGACGAACCGAATCACAGGCTGGTTATTGAGCGCGCCAGCCGCCAGTGTCGGTTTCCCCGCGCCTACCGGCGTGGCGTTGTCGGCGGTGAATCCCTGATTCGCCCACACGTCCACGCTACTGCCGGTAGTCGTCACACCCGCATCGGCGCGAAACCAATTCTCCAGGTCTGAGGCAACGTTCGTCGCTTCAAATCCGCCCGGGCCAGAATCGCCGGTGATTACCGCCAGGAGGGCCCGACTCTCGAGCGATTCCAAGAAGAGCGCCCGCCGCCGAATTCGGCGATTGGTCTGGGAATGGGCAGAACGAGCGCGAGGCGCGCGCGAACGAAAATAGAGAGACATCGGGGGAGAGGCTCCGAGGGCTCGAAGTGGACTTAAAGTTGTGAAAACGTGCTGCCTGAGATGCTCAGGGAGGTGGGAATCGGCGGGTCCATCGCACCGGTGCCGATTAAGCAAACTTGCAGGTTAGGCAGCCTCTGCAGTTTGTAGCGACAACTGGTAGCTTAGTTAGAGGCACAGCTGTGGCTAGTAGATTGCAAGAATTACTTGCGGCTCGCCCGTCAGAATGTCGCAGTCGATCTAGGGCAATTGCGGTAAGCGGCGTGAATTCCAAAAAGATTTATCTTGAAACCCCTATTTCGCCCCGCTCGAAGAAGCCCGTTTCAGTTTCTCCTTGCTGCCGACGGGAGACGGCAGTGGTTCGAAGGTGAAGTTTTCGCTTTCGAAGTCGATCCGCACGCCGCCGTGCTCGGGAATGCGGCCGCGCAATAGCTCGGTGGCGAGCGGATTCTGAATCCGCTGCTGGATGACGCGCTTCAGCGGGCGAGCGCCATACAGCGGGTCGTAACCTTCGCTGGCGAGCGCCAGCTT
>CAYSXM010000619.1:0-3356 GCA_964434905.1 uncultured Pirellulales bacterium
GGGGCCGCCGCGCTAGTCGCGGGTCGTGCCGAGCCGTCCAGTCTCTGAGCCCGGCAAAAGCGTCGCGCAATAACAGATCGTTGATTGTCGCCTGGTGGCGTTTGGCCACCGCTTTGAGACCGGCAAATTCCTCTCGGGAAAAAGTGTACGCCGGGTAATCAAGTAGCACCAACCGCTCTTCGTCAGTGAATTGCGGCTTGCGGGGCGAGGCCGAATTGGCCGGCCGAACTATAAAGAACATTACGATACCGACCACGAACCCCCAGACCTCGAGCGGCAGCCGCGATAATTGCCGAAGGAGGCTCAAGCCAAAGTTGCCGCGGTCGATCAACCCCGCCGCGTCGAGCGGACGAACGGCCGGCGATACCTCGCCGGAAACCACCTGCTGATACGCCACAAGCAAGTCTTCCACGAAACGGTAGGCACCCAGTCCGTCGGTCGCCGAGTGGTGTACCTGCACACGCATTTCGGTGCGCTCGGCGTTGGTACGCACCCAAATTCGTAGCCCGTTCTCGCGCGTCAGGTCAATCCGCTCGCTGCCCGGAAAACGCAGCGGTTCACCCCAGGCCGCGATATCGACATAGGGACGAGGTTGCGGCGAAGGTACCCAACGCCATCCGCGAGCTTCACTGCCAGCCAACCGGGCACACAACAGCGGGTGCCAACTCACCGCCCGATCGACCGCACGCAGAAACTCTGCAGGTTGAAACCGGCCTTGAAACTTCAGCCGAATGGTAAACGTCATGGGGTGCGTCTGGCGATCGTCGCACAGCATATAGCGCTCGAACGCCACGAGCGGCAACGGCTGTGGAAAGCCAGGCGGCGGCGGGTTCGCAGCGGCCGGCTCGACGGGGCCCGGATTGTTCTGAGCAACCAAGGTGGCCATGGCAGTCTCCGCGGCAAGTTTTTTGTGTTTCGAGCCGCACCGACCAGCAAACTGGCTTGCGACCGCAGTCGACACGCGACGCCGGCACTTGGGGGGACTGGCGCCCTTTGTGCCATGCCGCGCGGACCTGGAAAAGCCGCAACCGGTTCGCCGCGAGCGTTTATGCTAGTTCGGGCGCAAACCATCGTCGAGTTGTTACACGCTTGTGAACCAGGATTTCCGGCCAGCCAACCCGACAGTTTCAGCAGCCCGGTACAAAGCCACCGGGTGGGTAAGCTATTCCGGCCAATTTCGGATTCCGACTGGGATCGGCTGCCTTGCGGGAATTTGCCGCCAATTTGTCGGCGCTGAGCCGCTGGCCAGGAACGTTCACCAAGACTTGGCCCGTTGCCGTCCCCGCCGGCGTGGTACTTGCGTCGGCGCCGGCCCCGACGGAAACTCTGAACATCTGCTGCGATCCACCGCCCGCACCTAGGGGCGATTGGATCGGACCATGGCGGCAAGGGCGATTTACCACCGGTTGGCGGCCACGGCGCGCAGGCGGCTGCGGCGGGATGTTCGGGCGATTGGGAACTAAGCAAGGGTTTTCGACATGTTGGTTTTCGGAATCGGCCTGGGAAAGACGGGCAGCACGAGCCTGGCCACGGCGCTGCCGATGCTGGGTTACGACACGCTGGAAAAAGTCGACGCCGTGTCGGAAATCTCTGACAAGGAATCGCGCAGCCAGCCCCAGGGCAAGCGCTACTATAAAATCACTCCCATCGCTCGCCGGTTCAAGGAAGTCGATCAGCTCTTTCCCGGGGCGAAGTACATTCTCACCGTGCGCGATGTGGATACCTGGCTCAAAAGCTGCTCGCATCACTATCGCGTGGCGCCCGAGCCGGGCACGCCGGGCGAACAACGCGTGATCGACTTGTTCGGCGTTTCGGCCTATGACGATGCCAGCTTTCGCCGCGCCTATGACGAGCACCTGACCGACGTGAAGGAACATTTCAAGAACCGTCCGCAAGATCTGCTAGTGCTGAACATCACGGCCGGGCACGGCTGGAAGGAGCTGTGCGGATTTTTGGGAGAGAAGGCTCCCCGGGTCCCCTTCCCTCGCGAGAACGTGAGCAAGTCGTGGGGCCGGCTCTGGCGCAAGGTGCGCAAAAAGCTGGGCTTGGCGTAATCCCCGCTAACCCGCCGCCGGTTCGCCCGGCGACCTCCCTCCGTCGAGCACCAACATGCGCTGTAGCGGTAGCCAGGCATTGCTTCAAATGCTCGCACAGGCCGGCGTGCGCCATGTGTTCGGCAACCCTGGCACCACCGAACTGCCACTGCTCGACGCGCTGCTCGACGACTCGCGATTCAATTATGTACTGGGCCTGCAAGAGGTGCCGGTGATGGCCATCGCCGATGGCTATGCCCAAGCGTCGGGCCAATTGGGCGTGGTCAATTTGCACATCAGTTGCGGCTTGGGCAACGCGATGGGCATGCTCTACAACGCTTATCGCGAGGGGACGCCGCTATTGGTCACGGCCGGTCAAACCGATCGCCGGTTGGCCTTTGAAGAACCCATTCTGTGGGGCGACATGGTGGCCGTCGCCCGACCCTGGACCAAGTGGGCCGCGGAAATCAATCGGGTGGAAGACCTGCCCGCCGCGCTGCGCCGGGCGATGCAAACCGCGCTGACGCCGCCAACTGGCCCCGTGTTCTTGTCCTTGCCTATGGATTTGCAGAGCGAGGTGGCCGAACTCGACCTGTCGCCCGCCGCGCCGCTCGATCGCCGCGTGCGACCGCCGTTAGCCGCGCTAGCCGAGGCAGCCCAGCTATTGGCCGAGGCCAAGAACCCCGGACTGCTGGTGGGCAGCCGCGTGACCGAGGCCGACGCCGTGGCCGAATTGGTCACCGTGGCCGAACTGCTCGGCGCCCCCGCCATGAGCGAGTCGGGCACCACGCACGGGCGGCTGGCTTTTCCGGCCGATCACCCGCTGGCCGGCCCCGGCTTGCCGCTGTGGTCGCCCGAGGTGCGGGCGCGTTTGGCGGAATTCGACGTGCTGCTGGTAGTCGGCATGGATCTGCTGCGGCTGTACGTCTATCACGAACCTTCTCGGGCAATTCCCGAACACATTCGCCTGGTGCATCTGGACGAAGACCCGCGGCAAATCGGCAAGAACTATCCGGTGTCGGTCGGACTGTGGGGCGACACCCGCGCCGGCCTGGCCGAATTGGCCGATCACCTGCGGCTGGCCATGTCGGTCGAGAGCCGCAAGGCGGCCCAGGCGCGCGGGCAAGCTCGTGCCGCGCAGCACGCGGCCGCGCGCGAGATCCTGCGCGCCGCAATTCCCGCCGAGCGCGCGGTGCGCCCGCTGTCGTCGCTGGGGCTGATGGCCAGCCTGGCCGAAGTGCTGCCCGACAACGTGGCCGTGGTGGAAGAGGCGGTGACCACGACCAACACCGTGTTCGAGCGGCTGGGCGCGCTGCGAAACAC
>CAYSXM010000620.1:0-3355 GCA_964434905.1 uncultured Pirellulales bacterium
GGCCGGCAGTTGGCCACGGGCAGCCACGACCGAATGCTGCGGGTCTACGACTGCGAGACGTGGCAGTTGGTCTTCTCGCAACAGGCCCACGCCGATTGGATCGAATCGCTGGCCTTCGCCACCCACGACCAACACTTGCTCAGCAGCGACGACAAGGGGAAGGTTATCGGCTGGCGGACCAATCCTTGGAAGCTCGACCGTGAGTCACCGCTAACTGACCAGCGCCGCATTTGCTATGGCCACCGGTCGCGCGAAAGCGCGTACGTCATTCCCGGCAATCGTATTCAACGCTTTGACGACAAGCGAGGCGAACCGCGGGGTGAATACGCGGGCCACCACGAGCGCGTCAACGCCGTGGCCTTTACGGCCGACGATGCGACGCTGATCTCGGCCAGCCGTGACGCCACGCTGCGGGTCTGGAACGCCGAATCCCAGGTGTGCCGGGTTTCTAGAGGTCTGGACGGCGGCGAAGTTTGGTCGGTTGCGACGTCGCCCGTCGCCCGCCAGTGCGCGGCCGGGTGTGCCGATGGCACGATCCATCTGGTGAATCTGGAGGCCCTGTACGATTGCCGCCGGCTGCGTGGTCTGCCCGCCCGCGTCGAGGCGACGGCCATCGATCACGCCGGCCGGCTACTGGCCACCGCCACGAACGAAGCCGAGATCTTCGTCTGGGACACGGAATCCTGGGACCTGCTGCACACCGTTCATGGCCCACACGGCCATGTCCTTGGGTTGGCGCTTTCGCGGGACGGCCGGTGGTTGGCCGCGGTCATTGACGACAACCATGACGGAGTGATCTTGCTGCACGACCTGCAGACCGGCAATCACTCCCGGAAGCAGATTGCTCGTTCGCAGGCGTCCTCGGTTTATTTCATTGCGGACGACCAGCGATTGCTGGTGGCGGACGAGTCCGGCGCTACCTGCTTCGACCGCGAACTGGAATCCGCGGAGGCGCCGCTGGATGCAGCGCTGACGGGCGTCGGCGGGTCGGCGCTTTCGACCGATGGTCGCTTGTTGGTGGTCGGCCTTGCGGACCAAGCAGTGCAGCTATTCGACTTAGAGCAGGAACGCCAAGCGGTTCGCTTGGAAGGTTTGCACGCGGCGGTCCACGCGGTCGCCGTTTCGGCCGACAACAAGCTAGCGGCCGGTGGCGATGGCCTCGGCCGTGTGGCCCTCTGGGACGTAGCATCTGGCCGCACGTTGGCGCACATCGAGGCCCACTCCGGCCAGGTGAATGGCCTGGCGTTTCACCCCCAGGGGCTGGAGTTGGCTTCGGTGGGCGACGACGGTCAATGCCGCGTCTGGCGCGTGCCGGACGGAGCGCTGCTGCTGACCTTGGACACCAGGATGCCGCTTGCCGACGGTGTGAAATTCTTGCCCGCCGGCCGACAACTCATCACGGTGGGGTACGCCAATCGCGAAGTGGGCAATGTGTGTGTCTGGGGCGCACCGCTACGTGGCCCGGCTGAGAACAATGCGACCGTGAACAGTGCGCCCGTCCTGCACGCTTCGCGCGCCCCGGAAGTCAGCGACGCCACCCGGCGGCTCATCACCTGGCAACGGGATCGCGACGACAGCCCGCCATCGATCAACTGGTTCATGCGATTCTTGCAGTGGTGGGCGGTCGAACAGGGGTTCGGCGCAGCGGTGCCGACGTTCCGGTACGCCGCGGTCGACGGCACGCTGCTGGCAGAAGTGGTGTTGATCGGCCGCGACCATGTGCGGCACGCCCTGTTCGTGCCCGAGAATGCCATAATTGACCAGTCGAAGGAGTTTGGGGAGATGAACCGGCGGGCCGACCAGTGGGCCCAAGAGCATGACGCCGTCGGCGGCTGGATCGACTTCGGTAAGACGCGCCCCGCGCCCCACCCCGATTGGCATTACGCGCTGCTCGACGGTGACGCAGTTGAGCGGCGCGACGTGCCGTTACGCGAGTTGGACGATCAGGAACTTGGCCCCCGTCTACGGATGCGCCTGCTAAGTGCCTGGGCCATCCGCCACGGCTACCTGGCTGCCTTCCCCACCTGGCAAGACCGCGAGGAGAACGGCCAGGAGCTAATCGGCGCGCTGTGCATCAAGCCCGCCGCCGGCGAGCGGTCGTGGTTCATTATGTCCGAATGAGGCCGGCCCTTCGCGACAACATTTTCCTCCACTGGCTCTTGTTGCTGCCAGCGGCCGCAGGAATCACACCTGTAGCTGTAATCGCGCAAACACTGAGGGCACAGGTGCTTGCGGATCAACGCCGGCGCCAGCGCCGCATACGCGCTGCATTTCGTTGACGCGATTTGACGCAGCCGCAGCGATTACGGTCGCCCCAAGCCCAGAGCGTGATCGCGAATCGTTTAAGCCTGGCCAGGTTGCGCTCGCGTGCGCGGCACTCGTCCTCGCGAAATGTGACGTCGAGGCACCAGTGCAGCGTGTTCTCGATGGCCCAGTGACCACGCACCTTTCGGGCGAACAGCCACCCGCTGAGCGGCAGCGAGTTGATATTGTAACGCACGTCGTCGATCTGCTGTTCGTCCGTCTCAGTGTGTTCAAGTACATCGAAACGTTTCACTATCCAGAGCGCTACTCGCCGGCTCCGGCACGCTGTTGCTTGCCGTGCCCGAGGCAGCGCCAACCGGCGGGCAGGTGTTGCCAAAGTTGGCGGCCCACAGCGAAACTTGTATCGCCATGTGTTCGCCCTAAATCATTCCGAGAACCTTCATATGGTCGCCTATCGTGCAGTGCGTCAGTCCAAATCCACAAGATCATCCCGCCCAATCGCCTGTGCTATGTTCCGCAAGTGCAGCCGGACGGCTTGGGGGTCGTCGAGGTCACGCTTCTGGACGACGATGACCTTGTAATCGTCGCTCTCCAACGCTATGCGGATGATCTGGTCTCGTTGTGCCGTCTTTGGGTCGCCATGCAAACCCCGACTCATGCCGTCGAGGTAGATGGCGACCTTGGTTGGTTCGTGCAGCCAGTCCGGCTCGGTTGGAATGCCAATCGAGGTCGTAACCCGCTTGCGGCACTCTCCAGACGGGAAGTGATGATCGTGCAGAAGTTGCAGCAATCGGGCCTCGGGTGCGTTCGAGGGCGTCCCTTCTTCCAGCCGCTCTTCCTCGAAAACGGGCGTGATGTCTCGATAACCGCTCGGTTCGTAGTCGAGGGTCTCGATAAGCTCAAGTGCCTGATGCCGATTCAGCAACTCGTGATGGAACTGGTTTCGGAAAGTCTTGAGGCAGGCGTAACAGGCAGTCTCACACGATTGCGCGCATCCGGCCAGAAGCTCTTTCGCCGCCCGAATGAGCTCCTTCCATCGAGCCAGCATTTGTTCTAGCAGTCCTGATCCACCTGGCATCGGGTCGTAGAC
>CAYSXM010000621.1:0-3350 GCA_964434905.1 uncultured Pirellulales bacterium
GCCACGCGCTTCGGCAACTCGGTGCAACTGCATCGGGTGTACGAGCCGGGGGGCCGACGTGAACAGATCACGTTTTTCGAAGAGCCGTGTACCGGCAGGTTTGTGCCTGCCGCAACCGATGGCGCCGTGTTGGTGTCGATGGGGCAGGGGGGGAACGAGAACTTTCAAGTTTACCTTCTCGACCGCGCTCGCTTCGCGCACCGGCTGCTGACCGACGGCACCTCGCGCAACGTGCTGGGGCCGGTGCGAGAGGACGGCAGCCAGATGATCGTGCATAGCAATCTGCGAAATGGACGCGATACCGACATCTATGCCGTGGATTGTCGCGATGCCACAGAGCGCACCTTGTTGTTCCAGGCTGAGGGAGAATTCTGGGAAGTGCAAGATTGGTCGACCGATGGCCGGCACTTGCTGATGCTGCGCTACGTGTCGATCAACGAATCGTATCCGGCGGTTTTCGACGTCGAGTCGAAGAAACTGACTCCCTTGGTCGTGCTGGGCCCCGGCAAGTCGGCCTGTGGTCAGTTGGCTTTCTCTGCCGACGGAAAGTCCGTGTACCTGACCAGCGACGCGCGCGGAGAATTCCTGCAGTTGGCACGGCTCGAGCTCTCCACGGACCAGCTCACCTGGCTGTCCTCGGAATTGCCCTGGGATGTGGAACAGGTCGAGGTCGATGCGCGCACCGGTCGGGTGGCGTTCGTGGCCAACGAAGATGGCGCCAGCCGGTTGTACGTGCTCGAGGGCGACCGCTACCGCGCGATTGCCACGCCGCTGGGCGTGCTGGGCGATTTGGAATTCTCGCCCGACGGGGGCCTGTTGGGGTTTACCTTGGGGCAGCCCACCGCTCCGGCCGATGTGTATTCGGTTGATCTGGCTAGCGACCAACTGACGCGATGGACCCAAAGCGAAATAGGCGGGCTCGATCCGGCACGCTTTATCGGTCCACGCCGGGTGCAGTTTCCGAGTTTCGATGGCCGTCAAATCCCCGCGTATGTTTACCAGCCGCCGGGTGCCACGGCTGATCAGCCGGTGGGGGTGGTGATCGACATACACGGTGGACCCGAATCGCAATACCGCCCCATCTTCTCGGGCCTTCTACAATACTATGCTAGCGAGTTGGGGTTGGCCGTGGTGGCACCCAACGTGCGCGGCTCGTCGGGCTATGGCAAGTCCTACTTGGAACTCGACAACGCCGAGCACCGCGAAGACAGCGTGCGCGACATTGGCGCATTGCTCGATTGGGTGGCCCAGCAACCCCAATTCGACGCACGACGCGTGGCAGTTACCGGTGGTTCCTATGGCGGCTACATGGTGCTCGCCTCGCTGGCTCATTTTGGCGAGCGAATTCGCGCCGGAGTCGATTTCGTGGGCATCGCCAATTTCATCACTTTCTTGGAACAGACCAGCCCTTACCGTCAGGACCTGCGCCGCGCGGAATATGGCGACGAGCGAAATCCAGCCATGCGTGCCGTGTTCGAACGAATCAATCCGGCGGCTCGGGCCGGCGAGATTCGCTCGGCGCTGCTCGTGGCGCACGGCAAGAACGATCCTCGCGTGCCCTTTGCCGAGGCACGCCAAATCGCGGAAAAGGTCCGTGCCAACGGGCGTAGGGTGTGGACCGTTTACGCAAACAATGAAGGGCACGGGTTCGCCAGGAAGGATAACCGAGACTACCTGTCGGCCGTGCAAGCCATGTTTTTTGCGGAACACCTGCGGTAAGCTCACTCGCCACCCTGCCAGCGCCTTTCGAGTTGACCCCCGGAACCCCTGAAGAATATTGGACCGAGCGCCGGCGGCCATTCGACCCCGGTGCCTGCGATATTTCTAGGAACCCTTGGCAATGTCCACCTCGACAACCAGCTCGCGGATTTCACTCACGCAATGGTTGGTGCTGGCCCTGGCCGCGCTGGGCTTCATGTTCGATACCTACGAGATCCTGATGATGCCGCTGGTGGCCGGTCAGGCGCTGGGTGAACTGGTAGGGGCCGCGCCCGGGTCGCCGGAAATTCGCGGCTGGATCAGCCTGATTTTCTGGTCCAGCACGCTCTCGGGAGGTCTGTTTGGCTTGATCGGCGGCTACTTGACGGACCGCTTCGGTCGCCGGCGTGTGCTGACCTGGAGCATTTTGCTGTATGCGTTTTCGGCCTGTGGCGCCGCCTTTAGCACCAACCCTTGGATGCTGTTGGTGCTGCGTTGCACCACGTTCATGGGGGTGTGTGTCGAGTTCGTGGCAGCCGTCGCCTGGCTGGCCGAGCTGTTTCCCGAGCCGGCCTTGCGCGAAAAGGTGCTGGGCTATACCCAGGTCTTCGCCTCGCTCGGGGGCATCATGGTCACCATGGCCAATACACTGGCGGTGAAATACGCGGCCGAACTACCCGAGATTTGCGGCGGGCATTCGAGTTGGCGCTATACCCTACTTTCCGGCATGATCCCGGCCATTCCGCTGATTGTCGTTCGGCCGTTCTTGCCAGAATCGCCCACTTGGAGCGAGAAACGGCGGCAAGGCACCTTGAGACGTCCGAGCTTTGGCGAGCTATTCGCACCCGAACTGCGCCGCGTGACCGTGGTCAGCACATTGCTGTGCGCGTGTGCCTATGCCACGGCCTATGGCGCCATTCAGTACACCCCCAGCCAAATTGTGCCGGCCTTGCCCCAAGTGGCGCCACTGACGAAACCGCTCAAGGCCAAGGAAGCCGAGTTGCAAGCTCTGGTCGCCGAATTCAAGGTGCTGCCGGCCAACTCGCCCGAGCGCGCCGCGCTGGGCGCACGACGCAAGGAACTGATGGGCCAGTGGCGCAAGTTGAAGGGGACCGCCGAACAGGCCCCCAACCAGGTACAAGCCTTTCAAGAGGTGGGCGGATTGACCGGCCGTCTGTTGATGGCGCTGGCCGCAACCTATGTGCTAAGTTGCCGGCGGCAACTGCTGTTGTTTCAATTGCCCGGCCTGCTGCTTTTGCCTTGGATTTTTGCCGGACCTGGCGTCAGCGATTTGGGATTGTTCCGGTGGGGTATGTTCTTCGCCGGCCTGGTGACCGTGGCCCAGTTCAATTTCTTTGGGAATTACCTCCCTCGCATGTATCCCTTGCATCTGCGCGGCACCGGGGAAGGATTCGCCGTGAATTTCGGCGGCCGCGTAATGGCTTCGTTCGCCTTCTTGGTCACCCCCTGGCTCGCAGCCGCAATGCCCGAAAAACGCCTGGCCACCGCCGCCGCGATCGTGGCGGGCGTGGTGTACCTGGCCGCGTTTGTGCTGCATTTCTTCTTGCCCGAGCCGCTCCACGAGACCTTGCCCGAATGAACTTGTGGTTCGGTGCCTCGACGGTCGGCCATGCTGAAAGCCTGGTCGCTGC
>CAYSXM010000622.1:0-3349 GCA_964434905.1 uncultured Pirellulales bacterium
TGGGAAATCTGCCGTTCTTTGCCGCCGTGGCCGGGCATGCGGCGCTGGCGGTACGCGGCGGGCGGCTCGATTTCCCGGCCACGCACGCGCTATTATTTCCGCTGATGTTCGCCCTGGGGCTGGCGCTCGATGTCAATCTGGGGCGCGTGGTGTCGATGGGCACCGCCATCTATCTGATGTACGAGTTGAAGGTTGCGCAGCACTGGTTCGAGCGGCTGGGCGCCCCGGTCGAGGTCCAAACCGCCTAGCCCGCCCCTGGTACCAGCACCAGCCGACGGTTTTCCACCCAAAAAACCGCTGCCGAGTTCGACGGCCCGCAGCCTATACTAGAACCCATGGGTCACCACGCACAGGCGCCTGGTCCGACCTGCCAGTTCGTTCCGCGCGGAACCCTGCACCATGGCCGACCACGTCCCGCGACTCGAGAGCTTGGGCCGTACCTCGACCGCGAGGTTGGCGCTGGCCAAGACACTGTTCGAGGACGGCCGGCATGGCCAGGCCATCGTCGAGATCGACGACATCTTGCGCGATAACCCCGAACAAGAATTGGCGCAGTTTCTCAAAGGGCTGATTCTGGCCCGCCTGGCCGAGTTTGTCCCGGCCGAACGCTGCCTGAAAAACGCCGTGGCGCTCGATGAGAAACTGGTTGGTGCCTGGTTGGCCTTGGCCCATGTTCAACAAGAATTGGGCGATCTGGAAGCAGCGCTCGCCGCCGCCCACCGGGCCGCGCAGATCGAGCCCAACAACGCCAACGCGCATCTGCTGGCTGCCAATATTCTGGCTGCCCAGAAACAGTCGTCCGAGGCACTGGCCGCGTTTCGACGCGCCCTCGAACTGAACCCCACCATGCTCATGGCACGCTACAAGCTGGCGGGCCTGTTGGCCGAAACGGGCCATGCCGACGAAGCCTTTGCCCAGGTCACCATCGCCCAAAGGCTCAGCCCGCTCAACGCCAATGCACGCATTCTACTGGGCGACTTGCTCAAGGGGCGCCGCGAATTCGACGCGGCCCTGGCTGAATATAAGATCGCGGCCGAGTTGGTTCCGTTGCGCGGTGTGGCGCACGGACGGCTGGGCGACTTGTTCCGGACCATGGACATGCCCGGCGAAGCGCTCGCCGCATATCAAATTGCCGTGAAGCGCGATCCACGACAAATCGCCTCGTTCTTGGCGATGGCAGAGATTCTGCTCGAACAAGCGCGGGCCGGCGAAGCATTGGCCATGGCCCAGGCGGCGCTCGAGATCGACCCCCGGCTGCCCGCCGCACAACAAATGCTGGCCCGCGCTGAACAGGCCACCGCTCGCCCCGCGACCAACTGACACCCCCTTGGCCAGCACCGCGGCACGGTTCTCCGGCTCACAAATTAGCCAAGAACCCCAGCAGCGCGGCATTCACCACCGCAGGCTGCTCCCACGGCGAAAGATGCCCCGCGCCGGGGACTACCAAAAGCCGCGCGCCAGGAATTGACTCGGCCAGCTTCTGCATTTCGGGCGCCGGTGAAATCACGTCGTCGGCACCCACCACGACCAGCGTCGGCACATCGATCGTCGGCAGCCAACTGCTGGCATCGGGCCGGCGTGCCATGGCCCCCAGCGCCGCGGCAACTCCGGCGGGCGATGCTGCGTTCATGTGGGCCGCCAACGCTGACACCAAGCCCGGCTGGCCGCGTTGGGTTTCGGGGCCGATCAATCGATCGAGCATCGCCGGCGCCAACACCGCGCTGCCCTCGGCCAGGACCCTCGCCGCCAAGGCTCCCCGCGCTTGGAACGCCTCGGCAGAGTCGGCCGCTGCCCGCGTGTCGCACAGCACCAGGCCCCTCAGCAGTGCTCGATGACGACGAAAAAACTGCCAGGCGACATAGCCCCCCATCGATAGCCCGCACAACACCACCGGCTCGCGCACGTCGAGCTCGTCGAGCATCTGCGCCAAGTCGTCGGCCATCTCGGCCATGCTCTCGGCGCCTGTTGCGGTCGAGCTAGCGCCAAACCCTCGCAGGTCGGGTGCCAACACTCGATAGTGCGCCGCCAGGGGGGCCACCTGGGCTTGCCACATCCGGTGATCCAACGGAAACCCATGGACGAACACCACCGGCAGACCGGCCCCTTGGTCGTACACGGCCAGGTTCCCAGCCGGTAAAGCGATCGATTTCAACACCTGGCGGGTCTCCCCACGATTCGCTATCGACTCTGGCACCTGGGCCGTCGTTCAGCCGCGGCGACACGGCAGACTCGCAGCCCTGGCGCCAGCGCGACTGTGCGGGCCGACCTTCCTACGTGGACGGCAACTACAACGTGCCCACATCAAGGTTCCGCCGCACGGTCGCGATCGGCCTTTTGACGACGAAAGATCTCGAGTTGCTTGGCAATTTGCAGTGTGTGCGGCTCCAACTGCGCCGCCTGGGTCTGAAATTTCAGTGCGCTGTCCAAGTCGCCCAGCGCCAGGTGGCAACGCGCCAGCGTGTCCAGATAGCCCGCCTCGTTGGGCTGCAATTCCAGCGACTGCCGCGAGCAACGCAGCGCCTCTTGGAAATCACCCTCGGTGTTGGCCACTAGCCAGGCCAACTGATTATACAGCCACGATGCTTCGGGCTCGTCCTCGATCTGTTTCTTCAGCGACTCGGCCGTCTGCCGAATGCCACGCACCACGGCGGCCTGCCTGGCAGGTTCCAGGTCTCCCCTACGAAACAACGCGATCAGCACTTCGGTGTCGTTGGGATACAGCCGCAGGGCTTCATCAAGTTTTTCGAGTTGCCCTGCCGTGTCTCCCTGTGCCGCGGCTTCGCAGGCCTGGAAATAGAGCCGCCGCGAGGCCACCTCGGCCGGCTCGCGCCCATCGTTCTGCACATGGGCGCCCTGCCGCGCGTTTTCTTGCATCGCGGCCACACAGGGTTCAAGCACCTGGGCCGCCTCGGAGTGCCTTTCCTGGTCGTGCAATAGTTCGGCCAACAGTCGCTGGAACCGCAACGTAACCTGCGCCCCCGGCGGCCCGAAGGCGATTCCCTGCCGATATTCCGCAATGGCCCAGTCGATCCAGCCACGATGCTGTAACGACAAGCCCACGTCGAGATGGGCACGCTGGTTGTCGGGAAACAACGCCTGCGCCCGCGCGACGGTTGCCGCGGCCTGCGTGGCGTCGTCTTGCAACTGGCGCGCATGTGCCAGGGTGTACAACAACAACGGGTCTTGCTCGAGCCGGCTGCTGAACCGAACGGCTACCTCGTCTAACAACGGCCAAGCCTGCTGGTCGGCCAGCCAGTCGATCAGCCGGGTCAGGCTCTCGTTGTGACCGGGCTCGAGCGCGATGATGCGGCGCATCGCCGAGAGCGTCTCGTCGCCGCGGCCCAGCGCG
>CAYSXM010000623.1:0-3344 GCA_964434905.1 uncultured Pirellulales bacterium
CCTGCCTGAGCCAGCGCCTTGTGAAACGCGTCGGCGGCGGCCAGCCGGAACGCGATCTCGTTCGATTCGCCTTCTCGATGCGCGCCGGCCAACAGGGTGATTTTGACCTTCATCAGCGGGAAACCCAGCGAACCGCCCCCGGCTGCTTGTTCGCCCAACACCTCGAGCGCGGCCTTGGCAAAGACCTCGGGCAGCTTGCCTGCCGTGGCATCGACCACGGCCACGGGTCGCTCGCCCTCGTACGGCTCTAAGCGAATCGTCACTTCGGCAAACAGCGATTGACCCGCCTGCTGGCGATGGCATTCGCCCGTGGCCGTGGCGGCGCGTTCGACCGATTCACGATAGCTGACCCGGGGCTTGTGTACGCGCACATTCAGATGAAAGTCGCGCAGCAGGCGATGTTTAATGATTTCCAAGTGCAATTCGCCCATGCCGCTGATCAAGGTTTGGCCGGTTTCCGAGCTCTCCTGACCGCGAAACGTGGGGTCTTGCCGTTTCATCATTTCCAAAGCGTCGGCCAGTTTCTTGCGATCGGCCGAGGTCTCCGGCTCGATCGCCATCGAAATCACGGTCTCGGGAAACACAATCGATTCCAACAGCACCGGGTGCTGGGTATCGCAAATCGTGTCGCCCGTCACCGAATGCCGAAGGCCAATGACCCCCACGATGTCGCCTGCTCCGGCCCGGTCGACTTGTTCGCGGCGGTCGGCCTGAATGTGCCACAACTGGCTGACGTTTTCCTTCTTGTCCTTGGCGGGGTTCAGCACGCGCGAATTGGCCACTAGCTCACCCGAGTACACCCGCACGTAGCACAAATCGCCGTGCTTGTCGGCCTGCACCTTGAAAACCAACCCGCAAAACGGTTCGCTGGCCAGCGGGGCACGTTCGACCGTGGCATCTTTTTTCTTAGGGTTGGTGCCCGAGACGGGTGGTTTATCGGCGGGGCTGGGCAGAAAATCGGCCACGGCGTCGAGCACCGGTTGGATGCCGATGTGATCGAGGGCCGAACCGCACAGCACCGGTACGACCATCTGGTGCAACGTCGCGCTGCGCACCACGCGCCGCACCAACTCGGCCGGTGGCTCGCGCTCGGCCAGCAGCAGTTCGGCCAGTTCGTTCGAGTAGTCGAACAGCTTTTCCAGTAGCTCGCCGCGGTACATCTGGGCTTCGTCGACCAGTTCCGGCGGAATGGGTTCGGGCACGACGCGTTTGCCAAGCGAGTCGGGGTCGAACACCAGGGCCTGCATGGCAATCAGATCGATCACGCCGCGAAACGCCTGGGGTACATGGGGCGGTCCTTGGCCCCAGGGTAACTGCAGCAGCAACGGCCGCGCTTCGAGACGCTTTTCAATTTGTGCCACGGTGCCGTGAAAGTCGGCCCCCTCGCGATCCAGCTTGTTGATAAACGCGATCCGCGGAACACCGTATTTGTCGGCCTGGCGCCACACCGTTTCGCTCTGGGCCTCGACCCCTTCGCGGGCGCTGAACACCACCACGCCGCCATCGAGCACGCGCAGACTGCGCTCGACCTCGGCAGTGAAGTCGACGTGGCCCGGCGTATCCACCAGGTTCACGGTCACGTCGCGCCAGGGAAAAGTGACGCACGCGGCCTGAATCGTGATCCCTCGTTCTTGCTCTTCGGGATCGAAATCGGTGACCGTGGTGCCTTTGTCGACATCGCCCATCTTGTGGGTTGCGCCGGCGTAATACAGCATTCGCTCGGTGAGCGTTGTCTTGCCGGCATCGATGTGCGCGATGATGCCGATGTTGCGAAGCTGTTCTAGTTGGCGGGTCATGCGCGTGGCCCCCGATCGAAGCTAACCTGGTTTCGCCGACCCGACCCGCGGCGGCACGGAAGTCCCGGCAGTGACGCGCCAGGCCAGGCGAGCAAGCGTGGCGTGTGGGCGGGCCCCACCGCCGATCGCGAGAGCGTGGCTAGGCCCATCGAGAGAGCGTGGCTGGGCACTGCCCCGGACATCGGCAAGAATCCTGGTGCGCGACTTACCAGGCGAAGTGAGCGAACGCTTTGTTGGCGTCGGCCATGCGATGCACGTTCTCGCGCTTGGTATATGCGGTGCCTTCCTTGCCGAAGGCGGCCACCAGTTCATCGGCAAGTTTCTGGGCCGTGGGGCGTCCCTTCTTTTCGCGCACCGCGAGCAAGATCCAGCGAATGGCCAGCGACTGCTGACGGTTGCGGTT
Organism: uncultured Pirellulales bacterium; assembly: GCA_964434905.1. Classification (GTDB taxonomy): domain Bacteria; phylum Planctomycetota; class Planctomycetia; order Pirellulales; family CAYNRE01; genus CAYSXM01. The sequence goes on from CAYSXM010000623.1 coordinate 2,200, forward strand.
CACCTGCATTGGCACCTGATAGGCTGCCCCACCCACGCGCTTGGATCGCACCTCGATAAACGGCTTGACGTTTTCCACCGCACGCGTGAACACGTCGATCGGCTCTTGGTCCTTGATCCGGCCGCGAATGATCTCGAGGGCGTCGTAAAACACGTTCGTGGCCACTGCCTTCTTGCCGTCCCACATCATGCAGTTGATGAACTTCGAGGCCAATAGCGATTGAAACCGCGGATCGGGGCGAAGCGTTTTACGGCTGGCAGTAATACGGCCCATGACGAACTACTCTCTACACTTGCTGAAGGCTAATAGGCAATTGGTAAACGTTTCCCGCGGGGGGCAACCACGCCCAGGGCGGTCACGCCCGACGCACCACGGCACGGCCCAGCGGCAGCAGGGCATTTGAACCTTTTTAAGATTTCTTGGCCCCGTAGCGGCTACGCGACTGCTTGCGATTTTGCACGCCCAGCGTATCGAGCGCGCCGCGAACCACCTGATAGCGCACACCCGGCAGGTCGCGCACCCGGCCGCCGCGCACCAGCACGATCGAGTGTTCCTGCAGGTTGTGGCCCTCGCCGGGGATATAAACGGTGACCTCTTTGCCGTTGGAAAGCCGCACGCGGGCAATCTTCCGCAAAGCCGAATTCGGCTTCTTGGGGGTCATGGTTTTCACTTGCAGGCAGACGCCGCGTTTCTGCGGGCAGCGGTCGAGTACCGGCGACTTGGAAAACCGCCGTTGCGACTTCCGTCTGTGACGCACCAACTGGTTGATCGTAGGCATGAGTTACTCTGCGACAGCCCCCCTGGCACGCCGGCAAACGCCTGGCGATTGGCAGCAGGTTGGGACCTGGCAAGGAATTTTGGTTGACAGTGAACCCATCAGGATACCGGCTGCCATGGCCCGGTCAAGGCGAGGGGGAGGAATCGTCGCCGGTACGCAACCACTGGTGGGGTCGTGGTTTGCGGCCGCGGCTGACCAGGGTGGCCAAAAAAGTTGCCGTTTCTGGACGTATGGGTCGGAGGGGAATGGCGTGCCAGCCGTTATCACGGTGCCTCGAACAGCCAGGCTGGCGACACTGGGGTTGCAGTCACGGTAGACATCTGAGCCACGGCGTCAACTGTCGGTTGGGGTGGGGGCGGGAACAAGG
>CAYSXM010000624.1:0-3343 GCA_964434905.1 uncultured Pirellulales bacterium
AGATGGACACACTGCTCGAAATCGCTACGCGACATCAACTGGTCGTCATTGAAGATGCCGCGCAGGGAATCGGCGCCCAGTTCCAGGGCCGGCCACTGGGTACTTTCGGCCACCTGGCGGCATTGAGTTTCAACGAGCAGAAGAACGTGACCGGGGGCCTGGGGGGCGCCCTGGTTCTGAACGACCCGAGCTATCTGCCGCTTGCGGAAACCATTCGCGATAAAGGTACGAACCGGGCAGGGTTTGGCCGTGGCGAGGTGAGCGAATACACCTGGGTTTCGCTGGGCGGGGCGTACGCGCCGAGCGAACTTTGCTGCGCTTGGCTGGCAGCCCAACTGGAAGTATTCGAGCAGATTGCCAGCGTGAGACAGACGCAATGGAACCTGTACGCGGAACAACTAACGGCACTAGAGCAAGCCGGTCACGTGCGGTTGCCGCGGGTTCCAGCCGAATGCCAAGGCAACGGCCATGTGTTCTATCTGTTGGCCCATGACCGCACCGAACGCGATCGCCTGATCGCGCACTTGGCGAAGCACGGCGTGGCCGCGCCATTCCATTTTGTACCCCTGCACCTGTCGCCCATGGGGCGCTCCTGGGGCAATGCCCCGGGACAATTGCCGGTAACTGAGGATCTCGCGTCACGGCTGCTAAGGCTGCCACTGTATCACACGCTGCGGGCTGAAGAGCAGCAACACGTGGTAGACCAGATAGCTGCTTTTTTTGGCTGCGTGTCGGCATAGACTTGCGAGCCGACCAAGGTACCTCTGAAGCTAGGTCGGCCGGAACCAAGCGACTGACTCGCCATGGCTGTCACCGAGGGATATACTGCGCCAAGCTGGTCGGCGAAAGTTTTCGGTGCGACGCCAACGATGGAAAGACCGATGATCGCCTGTCGACGCACCACAGCCGCGCCGCCGCAAGACTCTCGGCATCGACGGCCGGCCCTGCGAAGGTACTTGCCCCCGCTGCCATGGCTGGCCGGAACCTTGCTTTGTGCGTTGCTGTGGCCAGGCGCGATTAGTTCCGCCGACGACAACCAATCGCCCCCCGTGGCCGGCCAGACTCTACCAGGCGCCGAGCCCGCGCTGGAAAACCCCGCGGCCTGGCAATGGCAATTATTTGCCCAGCCCGCGCGCGGGGCGCGGACCACGATATCGGCACCGGACCGGCTCCGATTGGAGTTTACCGCACAGGAGCCGATGACGGCAGAAGCTGTGTTGCTTGTAGCCCCTGCGCGACTACTTCCGCCGGGCAGCCGGGTTCGGCTTAGTCTGCGGGGCCGCGCAGCACAAGCTTGCTCGGCGCTGTGCGAGGTCGATGACGGTGGCAATCGACCACAAAACCGCGGCCTGTCGCGCCGCTTGCAACTGGGTGCCGATTGGCGACGATTTCAGTGGGAGTTCACCGCCAATGCGGCCGGCACCGTGGGCCGCTGGCGTCTGGCCCTAGGCGAGGCGACGGCCGCGGTGGAACTGGCCGATTGGCGTTGGGAGCCGCTGGGGAACGATCAGCCCGTGGCGACTGTCGAACACACGGCCGACCAGGCGGTCGACGATGTAGTGCAGTCCGAGGAGATGATCCTGGCGCTCGCTCCGCGCATGGGCCAAATGGCGCGAGGCGTCATGAATCTGGCCCTGCCCGACCGGTCGTCGACCGACCTGTTTGCCGATCAGGTACAGGTACTCGACCTGGCTCCAGCGAACCCCACGACCGATCACAGTTTGGCATCGGTCGCGGTGCGCACCGGCCATTGGGCCATCGCCCCGCGCGCCACCATGCAGCCGCGTGACAACCTGCGATTGTGGTCGGCCGCCATCGGTCGATGCGACTACTTCGAGTTTGCCCGCTTTTATTTCATCCGTGCGCAATTCACCGACGCCGCGCGTCGGCGATGGCAATCGGACATGGGGTTCGAGGGGGCAGCCCAGCTCTCGTCGGGCTCGTGGTGCTGGCTCAAGGGACGGCTGCGTTGGCAGTGGCGGCGCGACGAGCAAGCGGCTGCCGGGTGGACCATCGACGGCTGGGAAACGCTCGAACTGAAGAGTTACGAAGTGCCACGACGTTTGTTCGTCGACGCGATCGAGACCGACGTGCCCGACGAAGCGACACGTCGCCGACTACGCGATAGCGAGCACGACCGGTGGGTGGTGCGGCTGGCCACGGAGAAGCCCCCGGGGTTTCCCGTGAAATATTTCGACAACGTGGCCTTCGACCGGCACCCCGGCGTGGCGGTGGTGGATATCGACGACGATGGCTGGGACGAACTGTATTTGATGGATCAATGGGGGCGCAACGTCTTGTTGCAGCGCCGGGCCGATGGCCTGCTGGAGGACGTGGCGCCGCGCTGGGGGCTCGATATCGACAGCCATTCGTCGTCGGCGCTGTTTGCCGACTTCGACAACGACGGCGATCGCGATCTGTTCTTGGGTCGCACCCTGGCGCGCAGCCAGATGATGATCAACGACAACGGCCGGTTTAGCGACCGAAGTGCCGCCTGGTCGGCCGAACCGCTACCCTTCCTGGTGTCGTCGCTAGCGGCCGCCGATTTCGATCAAGACGGCCTGCTCGACGTGTATGTGTCGACCTATGCGGCCAACACCATGATGATGGACTACGACGAGCAACAACAGGGCGGGTTGGCCGGCAGGTCATCGCCCGAGTTGCTGGCCGGCTTCTTGCCTCCGGCCGAGGCAGCCGAGCTGTTTCAGCGGTTTACGGCAGGTAAACAATTCACCTCGCGCGCCGGTCCGCCCAACGTGCTGTATCACAACCGCGGCGACCGCTTCGAACGTGCGGCCGCCAACGAGAGCCTGGCGGTCTGGCGCAACACGTACCAATCGACCTGGGCCGACTACGACGACGATGGCGACCCCGATCTGTATGTCGCCAACGATTTCTCGGAGAACAATTTGTTCCGCAACGAAGGGCAAGGACGCTTTGCCGATGTGACTGCCGCCACTCGAACCGCCGATATCGGGTTCGGAATGGGTGCCTCGTTCGGCGATTACGACAACGATGGCCGCCAAGATCTGTACGTGTCCAACATGTATAGCAAGGCGGGGCAGCGGATCACGCGCTCGCTCGGGGGCCTGGTCGACCCTCGGCTAACCAAAATGGCCGGCGGCAATTCCCTATTTCGAAACCTCGGTCCCCACTTCGACAAAGTCTCGGGGGTCGACCCCGGCAGTCTGCAAGTGGAAATGGCCGGTTGGTCTTGGGGAGGTCAATTTGTCGACGTCGACAACGACGGCTACCTCGACCTATTCGCGACCAGCGGCTACTACTCGGCCCCCAAACCCATCGCCACGGCGATCGACTTGTGAAGCCAATATTGGCGCACGGT
>CAYSXM010000625.1:0-3343 GCA_964434905.1 uncultured Pirellulales bacterium
TGGCAAATACGTTGAAAAAATCTTCCTCTAGCCGGCAACCGCGATGCACCCGCCCCGCGGTGGTATGCTTGGGGTCGTCGAGCTGTACCGGTCCCTGGCAGAACCCATACACCCGGCTGGTCGAAGGATCAGGACCCAACAGCGGCGTCATATACAACCGACCGCCAGCCAGACTTTTGGCCGAGCCGATCGACATCACTTGGCAATCCAGTTGGTCGCCCTGCCGCGCACCCGCCGCCGGCACCGTGGCACTCACCGCCACGAGCGCCACATTTTTCACATCCTTCAGCGCGCTTTGCAGCGCCAAGGGGTTGCCGCCACCCACGGGGTTGTGCATCAGCTCGAGCAAGCGGGCCAGGCTCTGAATTTCCGGAACGAACGTGCTGCCGTCGCCCGTCCCCTTCAGACCCACCACCAACCCCAGGCCGTGCAGCGTGTTTTCTTCCTGTCCCTTCACGCGGCAAATGTCCTTCAGCCGCGTTTCACCCTGTAGCGTGCTGACCCACCAGCCAATCAGTGCCAGCGCCACCAGCCACGGCCGTGCGACGCGCGCTATCGCAACCCGCACTGGTCGCCGGCTCGCTAGATGAGACCTCAAACGTCGCATGATGGTTCTTTCCGGCATGGCACACGGCACAGGCCGCAGGCAGGAGTACTCGGAATAGTCAGGAACTTCGTCGCGAGGATTCAAAGCGTTTGCGGGCGCAGGGAACTCCGCGACGGGCCCGCGCTGCGTATCAGTGCCTAGGTGACTCAAGGACCATCGCAAGTGGATACCGCAGACGCGCCACATTCAGCACCCCAGCCAAAGGCTCAGGAACAATTCGGGTCAAAATGGCGAGTAGCGATCCAGAATGCGCATCAGCCAACTACGCTTGTAACCGTCACGAATCTGGCCGTCTTCCAGTTTCTCGAGCCGCATGCCTGCAATATCTTCACTGATCACCGTATTGTTGGGCAGCACGTCTTCGCGACGCACGATACCGCTCAGGGCGTATTTCCAACGCTCTTCGTTGTTGATGATTTCGCGCCGCGCTTCCAACACCAGATTGCCGTTGGGGCGAATGTCCACGACTTCGGCCGCAATCCGCAATTGCAAATTGTCGCGACTTTCCAGGGTGTTCTGGGCACGAAACTGGCTGGTCAGTGTCCCCTGAGTTCGCGGGTCGCCTTCGGCTTGGGGCGCAGTCTTAATGTCCAATCCATCCAGGCGAATCCAATCCACCAGCGCCGCGTTCAGATTCGCGTTGCGCCGCCGGGTCAGGTCGCCTTGGCTGAAGGCCCGGGCTTTCTCGTCGACAATGATCGTCACGATGTCGTGCAGCGTCAGCTCGCGCGGCGTAGGAACCGGCTGATAGGTCCAACTCGTCACATCCAGCGACAAGGCCGTACGCTGCAAGGGCGCGCCGTACAGGCTCGAGCTCTGGGCCACCGCCACGCTGGCCCCACCGCTCGCCAGTAGCAGGAAGATGATCGAAACCCCTCGCATGGCACTCTTTCTGTCTGATTTCGCGGTGCGTTTGTCGTGCTGACCTCGTCCGCACTCCCCAGTCGCGAAACTACTTGTGCTGGCTAGCGGTCGCTGCGCGAACGGACACGGCGCGCCGGCGACGCCACTACTGCCCGAGTCTCCTCGCGCTGGCCCGCCACGGAAAGCGCGTGTGCATACACCTCTGCTTCCTGTGGGCCGGTGATCCGTGCCAGGAATATCTGTCGGCTCAATCGCGACTCCACGGTGATCACGTCGCCCAAACCACCCTCCTCCTTCGCGGTTCCCACGGTGTGCACCTGCAGACCTGCGGCTCGTGCATACACGGTTACCGGCTCGCCACGTCGCACCAATCGGGGCGAACGTGCCGCTTCGTTAGTCAACAACTGGCCAGGCGCCATGGCACGTGTCGCCTCGCGCCCCACCGCATCGTCCACGGAGCGAAAAGCGTTCTCTACCCTCTGCCCCGGTTCCGCACGCGCCAGTTGCACGTCGCCAGGTCCGATTCGATCACCGCGGCCGACGGCTCGTACCAGCACCACTACTTGTGCGGCCCGACTCACGTCGGTCGTCAGCATTAGCGGGGCACTGGCTACTGCTTCGCGAGCCGAAATGCTAAATGTCTGATTCCCCTCCCAGGGTGCCACGCCACCAGATACCCGCAAGGGGCCACGTGCCTGCTGGACCCAACGCACCGCGGTTTCGTCCAGCGAGAATTCACACACCCAGTCGGAATCGCCTGACTGATCCACGAGATAGTTCATCAATGCCCCGCGCAACAATTCAAGGGCGCGTTCGTGCGCGGCGTCGCCAGCGGCCACGATGCGCTGCGGAGGCGTGGCCGCCGCGGAACTCACCGTCACGCGGCTGGCCCCGCTCAGCGTGTGTTTCGCCAGCGACAACCCTGCTAACGCCAATGTGTCTTGCACCTGCCGCGCGGTGATTTGCAGCGCGCGACCGCCCGCCGGCGCCGGTCCCAGCTCGCTACCGGCCAAGCGACCCGCCTCGACCAGTTCCGCGCCCGAGATCTCCGCCACGTCTCCTAGTCGCACAATCGGCCCCGCCACCCTGACTTCGGCGCGCAGGCGAATCTCGGCAGCCCCTAGGGTCCCCCGCGACAGTGCTCCCCAGAGGACCGCGAGGCCCAGCCCCAGCGTCATTCGGATCGACATCGTCTGCATGGCGAAAAAACCGCTCTTGCGGCACCGTGGCCCGCGACCTGGAAACGACGCGCCGGGGTTAGAACCGCCGCAAATTGGTCACCAATTGCAGCATTTGGTCGGCTGCTTGCACACTTTGCGAGTTCAATTCAAAACCTCGCTGCGTGGTAATCAGATCAATCAGCTCGCGCACCGGATCGGTGTTCGAGGCTTCCAAAAAGCCCTGCCGCACGACCCCCACACCATTCAATCCAGGTTGGCCCTGTGTGGGCGAACCCGAGGCCACCGTCTCGAGGTATAGATTCTCGCCGACCTTGAGCATCCCCTCCGGATTAATGAACGTGACCAACTGCAGGTTACCTGCGTTCTGCAACTGCGGATTGCCCGCTTGCTGAATCGAAACCACTCCGTCGGGGCTGATGACGATACCGGTCGCGTCGGTCGGAATCGTGATGGAAGGATCCAGCAACCGGCCGTTCGAAGCCGAGCCCATCACTACCTGGCCGTTGGCGTTGATCGAAAAATTTCCAGCGCGGGTGTACATGAAACTGCCGGTGCCGGGGTCCACCACCTGGAAGAACCCACGCCCCTCGACCGCTAGGTCGAGTTGGTTGCCCGTCTCTTGAAAGTTGCCCTGGCGAAAGTCCGTTTGGGTCGCTTGCACGCGGGTACCCAACCCAACCGAGACCCCGGT